>CANPNN010000083.1 GCA_947575475.1 uncultured Pseudoflavonifractor sp. | reverse complement strand
GGAGTGTGAGAAAAGTGGAATTTATCGTCATATCCGGCCTGTCCGGGGCGGGAAAGAGCCAGGCGGCCTCCTTTATGGAGGATACGGGCTATTTCATAGTAGACAATATGCCTGCCGCCCTCATCCCCAAATTTGCCGAGCTGTGTATGGCAAGCCCCGCCCAGTACGACCGGGTGGCCATTGTCAGCGACATCCGGGGGGGACAGAGCTTTGACGGCCTGTTCGCCGCCTTTGAGGAGCTGGACCGGATGGGCTGTGACCACAAGATCTTATACATGGAGGCAAGCCCTGAGACGGTCATCAAGCGGTATAAGGAGACCAGGCGGAGGCATCCCCTGGCCAAGGGGAACCGCTCCCTGGAGGAGGCGGTCCGTCTGGAGCGGACCATTCTGGCCCCCGTCCGGGCCCGGGCCGAGTATATCATCGACACCACCGCCCTCTCCACCGCCAAGCTGCGGGGGGAGATCCTGCGGGTCTTTGGCGACGGCGGCCCCCAGCAGGCCATGAACGTCAGCGTTACCTCCTTCGGCTTCAAGTACGGCATCCCCATCGAGGCCGACCTGGTCTTTGACGTGCGGTTCCTGCCCAACCCTTACTACATCGCCGAGCTCCGCCACCAGACGGGGCTGGACGCTCCGGTTTATGACTTCGTCTTCGGCTACCAGCAGACCAAGGACTTTATGACCTACCTGGAACGGCTTATCGGCTTTCTCCTGCCCCAGTATGTGGAGGAGGGCAAGACCGCCTTGGTCATCGCCATCGGCTGTACCGGGGGCAAGCACCGTTCGGTTGCCATCGCCAGGGCTTTGGCCGATTTTGTGCGGCGGAAGGGCTATGACGCCAGTGAAAACCACCGGGACATGACGAGAGGGTAACGCTATGGAAGAAAAATCGAAATACCGCTGGGAGCAGGGGCCCCGGGTGGTGGCCATTGGCGGCGGCACCGGCCTTTCCACCATGCTCCGGGGACTGAAAAGCCGCACGAAAAATCTTACCGCTATTGTCACTGTGGCGGACGACGGCGGAGGATCGGGCGTCCTCCGCCGGGATCTGGGGATGCCCCCGCCGGGAGATATCCGTCACTGTATGGAGGCCCTGGCCAACGCCGAGCCCATTATGCAGGAGCTGTTGGCTTACCGGTTCCCGGTGGGGTCGGGACAGCTTACGGGCCAATCCTTTGGGAATCTGATCCTGGCCGCCCTCAACGGGGTGGCGGGGTCTTTTGAGGAGGCGGTGGCTCAGATGAGCCAGGTGCTGGCTATCTCGGGCCGGGTCCTGCCTGTCACCAGCGCCGATGTGAAGCTGGAGGCCACCTTTGAAAACGGTACGGCGGTGGTGGGGGAATCCCTTATCGCGGACTTTAAAAAAGTGCAGGACTGCCGCATTAGAAAGGTGCGGCTCCTGCCCGAACGCCCCGCCGCCACTCCGGCGGCGTTGGAGGCCATCCGGGAGGCCAACCTCATCGTTTTAGGCCCCGGTAGTCTTTATACCAGTGTTATCCCCAACCTTCTTGTGGAGGGGGTGGCTGAAGCTATCTGCCGGAGCGATGCGCTGAAAATCTATATCGGCAACATCATGACCCAGGACGGGGAGACGGAGGGGATGACCCTCTCCGACCACGTCTCAGCCCTTCTGGAGCACTCTGGCCCGGGGCTTATCGACCTGTGCGTGGCCAACTCTGCCCCGGTGGATCCGGCCCTCATCCAGCGATACAAGGCGGAGGACGCCGACCCCATTCTGGTGGATAAGGCGCGTATCGAGGCCCTGGGAGTGGAGGTGGTGGAGCGCCCCATGATCTCCACCGCCGCCCGCTACGCCCGTCACTCCCCCGAGCGGTTGGGAGAGGTGGTCATGGAGATCTACGAGGAGCGGGCCGACACCAAGGTTTTTTGACCGCCCCCGATCACCATTCCATTATTGCGAGGTGGGCAAGGCCCACCGTGGCGATCCGTTCCCATGCCTACCTACCAAAGAAGAGAGGAGGTCCCCACCATGTCCTTTTCCGGCGACGCCAAAGGGGAACTTTGCCGCCAGCCCGTCACCCGCAGGTGCTGCGCCCAGGCGGAGAGCTATGGTATCCTCCTCTATGCCAACCGCTTTGACCACGCAGAGGCCCGTATCGTCACCGAATCTCCCGACCTGGCGGCACGGATCCCTGTCCTGTTTAAAAAAGCCTTTCAGCTCACTTTTGACCGCCTGCCCGGGGAGGGGGGCGGCAAGCGGGTTTTTTCCATCACGGCCCCGGACAAGCTCTCCACCCTGTGGGAGGCCTTCGGCTATGACCCCGGTACCTCGGTGGCCCACCACATCAACTTCGCCGTACTGGAGGAGGACCACTGCCGTTCCGCTTTCTTCCGGGGGGCCTTTCTGGCGGGAGGTTCGGTGACGGACCCCAGCAAAAGCTATCACCTGGAGCTGACCACGACCCATAGGTCTGTGGACAGGGAGCTGCTGGCCCTTCTGCGGGAGGCAAATTTTGATCCCAAATCGGCGGACCGGGGCGGGGTCCATATGGCCTATTTCAAGCGCAGCGAGGATATCGCCGACTTCCTCACCGCCATCGGCGCGCCCCTTGCCGCCATGGAGCTAATGAACGCCAAGGCGGAGAAGGACCTCCGGGGGGGCGTGAACCGCCGGGTGAACTGCGACGCCCATAATCTGGACAAGGCGGTGGACGCCGCCCAGGCCCAGATTGAGCTGATCCGCCGGCTTTTGGAGCGGATGGACCTCAGTGAATTGCCCCCCAAGCTGGGCGAGGCGGCCAAATTGAGACTGGATAACCCCGACCTGACTCTCACTGAGCTGGCGGCTCTGTGTGAGCCGCCTATTACCAAGTCATCTTTGAGCCACCGGCTGAAAAAGCTGGGGGAGATGGCGGAGGGGTGAAGCTTATGTTGTGGAAAACATTTGAAAGCAGGCTTTCCCCTGTACAGGTGAGGGAGCGGATAACCTTGCTTCCCGATTTGCCGGGAAGTGTCGGAGTAAAGGAGAATACGGTCTGTGGTGTGCCTACTCTATACGGTGGGAATCTATGGATGCTGGTACCGGGTATCTATTATAAAAATGGTGGACCAGTGCCCTTGATTGTCAAAGTGGAGGAGCGCCCCGGTGGCTGCCGGGTGCGGTGCCGTTTTTCAACGATAAAGGACAATCTCAGAGGGAGCTTGTTCCTCTTTTGCGGTTTCGCCCTTGCCGTGATTGGTGATTGCGAGCAGGGGAAGACCGTCTGGCGGGATATGGTTCTTGGATTGCTGTGTGGGGCAGCGGAGATATTTGGGATCATATCACTGCTCAGCTGGGTGATGATGAAGGTGGAAAGAGCCCTCTCCCATAACAAAAGGCAGCGGGACAAGCTGCTGCTTGCGTGGGTGGAAGAGGTGCTGCTGGGAGAGTACGGCCCAGTGGTGGACCGAGACAGTGTCCTGCGTTCGGAGGTCCGGCATAAGCACTGGTACACTTATCCTTGTCCCTATTCGCCAGAGCAGCTGCGAGAAAAGCTGGAGGAATGGGTTTGGGCGGAAAACCAACGGCGAAGCGAACAGATGGTCTCCAGGATAAAAGGTGGGAAACGGGTGCAGGAGCCCCGGAAGGACCGTATGGAGTTTATCTGGAAGGGAAGAAGGTTCATCCTGCGCTCTGACCGGACGTCAGGCCAGTTTGTTGGCTGGGTGGAGGAGAATGCGGGGGAGTCGGTCATAAAAGGCCACTTCTCTTTGGCACCCTGGGGAAAAGCCTTCTTGATCACTTTTGGGGCGTTGTTTGCGCTTTGGGCCTGGAGAGTGCCATTGGTAATGCTTCTTTTGATAGGGATATATGCCTCCTTTGTGGGCGGAGGCTTTTTGCATGCAGAGCGGATGGACAGCAGTATGGAGATCGTGCGCTTTCTGCGGGAGCATTTGGAGGAAGGATCAACTGAACTTGGCTTCGGAGAAAGCCCAAGGGAAAAATGGAAAGAGCATAAGAAGAACTGATTTGGGAAAAGGAGGTCTGCCCCATGTCCTTTGTCCACTTACACAATCATACAGAGTATTCCCTTCTGGACGGAGCCTGCCGGATACCCAAGCTGGCGAAGCGGGTGAAGGAGCTGGGGCAGCCCGCCGTGGCCATCACCGACCACGGCACCATGTATGGGGTCATTGACTTCTACCGGGCCTGCAAGGCGGAGGGGATCAAGCCCATCATCGGCTGCGAGGTCTATGTGGCCCCCCGGACCCGCTTTGACCGGGTCCACGAGCTGGACAGCAGGGCCCGGCACCTGATCCTCCTGTGCAAGGATGAGGTGGGCTACCGCAATCTTTCCCACATGGTGAGCCAGTCCTATACGGAGGGTTTCTACATCAAGCCCCGGATCGATCTGGATCTCCTCCACGAGCGTTCCGAAGGGCTGATCTGCCTGTCCGCCTGTCTGGCCGGGGAGCTGCCCCGGCGGCTGCGGAACGGGGACTATGAGGGGGCCAAGGCCCACGCCCTGGAGATGGATGCGCTCTTTGGCCGGGGGAGCTACTATCTGGAGCTTCAGGACCACGGTCTGGAGGCTGATCCCGTGGTCATCGCGGGCCTTGTCCGTATCCATGAGGAGACGGGTATTCCCCTGGTCTGTACCAACGATGCCCACTACCTCACCAAAGAGGACGCCCGGATGCAGGATATCCTCATGTGTATCCAGACGGGAAAGACCGAGGCCGACCCGGACCGGATGAAGTTTGAGGGCAGTGAGATGTATTTCAAGAGCACCCAGGAGATGGAGGCCCTCTTTTCAAAATATCCCGGGGCGATGGAGAACACCCTGAAAATCGCGGACATGTGTAACGTGGAGTTTGAGTTCGGCAAGTATCACCTGCCGGAATTCCATTTGCCGGAGGGGGAGACCGACCCGGACGCCTATTTTGAGAAGCTTTGTTATCAGGGCTTTGAGCGCCGCTATCCCGGCCATCCTGAGGGATACCGGGAACAGCTGGAGTATGAGATGGGAGTCATCCGCAAGATGGGCTTTGTGGACTACTTCCTCATTGTCTCCGACTTCATCGGCTACGCCAAGAGCCACGATATCCCCGTGGGCCCCGGCCGTGGCTCGGCGGCGGGGAGCATGGTGGCCTACTGTCTGGCCATCACGGAAGTGGACCCCATGAAGTATGGCCTTTTCTTCGAGCGGTTTTTAAACCCGGAACGGGTCACCATGCCCGATATCGACATCGACTTCTGCCCCCGCCGCCGGGAGGAGGTCATCGACTATGTCCGCCAAAAGTATGGCGCCGACCATGTGGCCCAGATCGTCACCTTTGGCACCATGGCGGCCCGTGGGGCCATCCGGGACGTGGGCCGGGTCCTCAATATGCCCTATGATCAGGTGGACAAGGTGGCAAAGCAGGTGCCGGCGGGTCCCCAGACCCTTCACATCACCTTGGCTGACGCCTTAAAACTATCCAAGCCCCTGCGGGATATGTATGAGGAGGATGAGCAGATCAAGCTGCTCATCGACACCGCCCAAGCCATCGAGGGAATGCCCCGCCACGCCTCCACTCACGCGGCGGGGGTGGTCATTACCCGGCTTCCCGTGGAGGACTATGTGCCCCTTGCCACCAACGACGGCCAGCCGGTGACCCAGTTCACCATGGTGACCCTGGAGGAGTTGGGGCTTCTCAAGATGGACTTTTTGGGCCTGCGGAACTTGACAGTACTGGATGATACGGTGAAACAGATCCAAAAGACACGGCCCGGCTTTACCCTTGCAGACATCCCGGACAATGACCCGGAGGTGTTGAAGATGCTCTCCGAGGGCCGGACCTCGGGGGTGTTCCAGATGGAATCCGCCGGTATGACCGGGGTCTGTGTCAGTCTGAAGCCCAAGGATCTGGAGGACGTCTGCGCCATTATCGCCCTTTACCGCCCCGGCCCGATGGATTCCATTCCCCGGTTCGTGGCCTGCAAGCACGACCCCAAGCTGGTGAAATACAAGCACCCCATGCTGGAGCCGATCCTTCAAAGTACCTACGGCTGTATCGTATACCAGGAGCAGGTCATCGAGATCTTCCGCAAGCTGGCGGGCTATTCTCTGGGCCAGGCCGATATGGTCCGCCGGGCCATGAGCAAGAAGAAGGCCAAGGACGTGGAGCGGGAGCGGG
>CANPNN010000082.1 GCA_947575475.1 uncultured Pseudoflavonifractor sp. | reverse complement strand
CCCTATACCCCCCATACCTACGACGTATCCGACGGCGCCCTGGACGGCGTTACCGCGGCCAAACGCCTTGGGGTCCCTTCCGAGACCTGCTTTAAGACCCTGGTCACGGCGGGGGCGTCGAAGAGGAACCATGTTTTCGTCATTCCGGTGGAAAAGGAGCTGGACCTAAAGGCCGCCGCCAAGGCGGCGGGGGAAAAGTCCATCGAGATGCTCAAGCAGGCGCAGCTTCTCCCTCTGACGGGGTATATCCACGGAGGCTGTTCCCCCATCGGCATGAAAAAGCGGTTTTCCACCTTCATCGACGCCTCGGCGGAGACTCTGGCGGAGATGACGGTCTCCGCCGGGAAAATAGGCCGGCAGGTGACTTTGGCCCCCAAGGATCTGGCCGCCTTCGTGGGGGCGGGGTTCGCGGAGATCGCCAAAGAGGCGTAAACGGGGGCCGACAAAGAAAAAAAGATTGTTTCCCCTCTCTAAATTTGATATAATATAAGTTAATCGTTTTATCCTGCCCATTTCGGGCATATGAGAGAGTGGAAGTACCCATGAGATACAGACAATGGAACGACCTGCCCCCCACCCCCTCCGGGGTGCTGACAGGGGCGGAGATCCCTGCCCTGTGCGCCCAGGTCTTGGCCAACCGGGGCGTGACCGACCCGGAGGAGGCCCGCCGCTTCCTCTATGAGCACCCCCCCCTCCGGGACCCTATGTCCATGAAGGATATGGACAAGGCTGTCTCCCGCCTGCGCCAAGCCATTGACGCAGGGGAACCCATCGCTGTCTACGGCGACTACGACGTGGACGGCATCACCGCCACCTGCCTTTTGAGCGACTTCCTCCGTCAGGAGGGAGCCCAGGTGCTGCCCTATATCCCCAACCGCCTGGAGGAGGGCTACGGTCTGAACCAGGGTGCGGTGGAAAGGCTGGCCGGCCAGGGAGCCAAGGTGGTGGTCACCGTGGACTGCGGCATCACCGCCGTGGAGGAGACTGAGAGGGCCAAAGCCTTAGGGCTCAGCGTCATCATCACCGACCACCATGAATGTAAAGAGGTCCTTCCCGCCGCCCACGCGGTGGTGGACCCCCACCGGGAGGACTGCCCCTATCCCTTCAAGCAGCTGGCCGGGGTGGGAGTGGCCCTGAAGGTGGCCATGGCCCTGGCCGGGCCGGGCCGGACCGAGGAGCTGCTCTGCCGCTACGCCGACCTTGCCGCCTTGGGCACTGTGGCCGATGTGATGAGCCTCACCGATGAAAACCGCACCATTGTCCGCCGGGGCCTTGCCGCCCTGCCGGAAACCCCCCGCCCGGGGCTGAAAGCCCTGCTGCGGGAGTCGGGAGCGGAGGGAAAGACCCTCTCCTCCACCTCTGTGGGCTATACCTTGGCCCCCCGGATCAACGCCGCCGGACGGATGGGCTGTTCCGAGGTGGCCTTAGAGCTTCTTCTCACCCACGACCCCCAGCGCTCTGAGGAGCTGGCCCAGTCCCTGTGCGCCCTGAACCGCCAGCGGCAGGAGCTGGAGGCGGACATCTTCTCCCAGTGCGACCTCTTGGTAGACGCCCTCCCCCCTAAGGAGCGGGACGCCCTGGTCCTGGCGGGAGATTCCTGGCACCAAGGGGTGGTGGGCATCGTAGCCTCCCGCCTGACGGAAAAATACGCCGTCCCCGCCTTTATGATCTGCCTGAGCGAGGGCCGGGGAAAAGGCTCCTGCCGCTCCTATGGCGAAATGAACCTCTTTGCGCTGTTAGAGGGCTGCGCCGACCTTTTGGAGGCCTACGGCGGCCACGAACTGGCCGCGGGCTTTACCATCTTGGAGGAAAATATCCCCCCCTTCCGCGCCCGGATCAATGAGCTGGCCCGGAAGGCCCGGGACGAAAAGCCGCCCGTCACCGCCTTGACGGTGGACTGTGTGCTGGATGACCCCGCTCTCCTCTGTCAGGAGGAGGTGGAGGCACTCTCCCTTTTGGAGCCTTACGGCCCCGGCAACCCCAAGCCCGTCTTTCGCTTGGACCGGTGCGCGGTGAACGGACTGACCCAGGTGGGAAATGGGAAACATATGAAATTGAAGCTCTCCGCCGGCGGGCGGAATCTGGACGCTATCTTTTTCTCCGCCACCGCCGAGGAGGCGGGCATCGGGGACGGCCAGCGGGTGGACGTGTGCTTCTACCCCCAGATCAACGAGTATAAGGGCTGGCGCAACGTCCAGCTTCAGGTGAGCGACCTGCGCCCCGCCCGGACAAGGGCGCAGGCGGAGGAGGAGCTGTTCCGCCGCCTGATGGAGGGGGAGACGCTGACTCCCTCGGAGGCTGCCTCCCTCCTGCCCACCCGGCAGGAGTTTGCCAACCTGTGGAAATACCTCGTCTCCCGCCGGGAGGAGGGGGAGATCGAGGAGACCGCCCAGCGCCTTGCCCGGAACGTGGCCCGGAACTGCGGCCTTCGGGAGGAGTTTATGCGCACGCAGGTGTGTCTTGCCGTGTTTCACGACCGGGGCCTTATCCGTATGGAGCAGACCGCCGACCATCTCCGCATCAAAGTCCGGGAGGACGGGGAAAAGGTGGACCTGGAGCAGGCCCAGCTCATGCAAAGGCTGCGAAAAATGGCAGAGAAATAATAAGGAGAAAGGAGGCGCGCTATGGATCCCATTTTAGAGCGGTATCAGGCCCTGGAAGACAAAATAAAAGCCTACAACCCCACCGTGGACACCCAGCGGCTCTTTGACGCCTTCTCCTACGCCGACAACGCCCACTCCGGCCAGCTTCGCAAGAGCGGGGAGCCCTATATCATCCACCCCCTGGCGGTGGCCGAGATCGTGGCTGAGTTGGAGTTGGACGCCGACTCCATCATCGCCGCCCTTCTCCACGACGTGATCGAGGATACCGGCGCCACCCACGAGGACATCGCCAAACGCTTTGGCGAGCCGGTGGCTCTTCTGGTGGAAGGGGTCACCAAGCTGACCAAAATGCAGTACACCTCCAAAGAGGAGGAACAGATGGAAAACCTCCGGAAAATGTTCATGGCCATGAGCCGGGACATCCGGGTCATCCTCATCAAGATCTGCGACCGGCTCCACAATATGCGCACCATGGAGTACCAATCGGCCAAAAAGCAGCGGGAAAAGGCTTTGGAGACCATGGAGATCTATGCCCCCATCGCCCACCGCCTGGGAATGCAGCGCATCAAGTGGGAGCTGGAGGACACCTCCCTTAAATATTTGGACCCGGTGGGCTACCAAGAGATCGCTGACGAGCTTGCCGCCCGCTCCTCCGCCCACGAGGAATTTTTGGGCGCCATCCAAGGGCGGATCCAGTCCCGGATGGAGGAGGAAAACATCCGCTGCAAGGTCTATGGCCGGGTCAAGCACACCTACTCCATCTACCGGAAAATGTACACCCAGAATAAGACTTTGGACGAGATCTTTGACCTCTACGCCTTCCGGGTCATCGTCTCCGACGTGCCCACCTGCTACTACGTGCTGGGCTGTATCCACGATATGTTCAACCCCGTGCTGGGCCGGTTCAAGGACTATATCTCCACCCCCAAGCCCAACGGCTACCAGTCCCTCCACACCACCGTCATCGGCCGGGAGGGCATTCCCTTTGAGGTCCAGATCCGCACCGAGGAGATGCACAACACCGCCGAATACGGCATCGCCGCCCACTGGAAGTACAAGCAGGGCATGGCCAACCGGTCCCTGGGCACCGAGGAGGCCTTTGAGTGGGTCCGCAAGCTCTTGGAGAGCCAGCAGGACGCCGACCCGGACGAGTTTGTCTCCACCCTGAAGGTGGATATGTTTGCCGACGAGGTCTTCGTCTTTACCCCCCAGGGGGACGTAAAGAGCCTTCCCGCCGGGGCCACCCCCATCGACTTTGCCTACTCTATCCACTCCGCCGTAGGAAACCGCATGACCGGAGCCAAGGTCAACGGCCGCATCGTCCCCTTTGAGACCGAGCTGAAATCGGGCGACATCGTGGAGGTCATCACCTCCAAGACCGCCCACGGCCCCAGCCGGGACTGGCTGAAGCTGTGCAAATCCAACGAGGCCCGGAACAAGATCCGCCAGTGGTTTAAAAAGGAGCGGAGGGAGGAGAATATCGCCACCGGCCGCGCTTCCTTTGAAGCGGAGCTAAAGCATCAAGGCCTTACTTTGGCCCAGATCACCGACGAGACGGTGCTTCCCGGCCTACTGAAAAAATCCCGCTTTGGCACTCTGGACGAGCTTTATAACGCCATCGGTTACGGCGGCGTCTCCGCGGTGAAGACTGTGGCCCGGTTCCGGGACGAGCTGATCCGCTTGGACAAGGCCGCCGCCGACAAGCTCTCGGCGGAAAAGATGGCCGCCAGCATGGACAAGATCATCATGCCCTCCTCCGCCGCGGATACCGCGCCCAAGCCCCACCTTCCCAAACGCTCCCAGTCGGGCATCATCGTGGAGGGCTTGGACAACTGCCTTGTGAAGTTTGCCAAGTGCTGTACCCCCGTGCCGGGAGACCCGGTGGTGGGCTTTATCACCCGGGGCTTCGGCGTGTCGGTCCACCGCTCCGACTGCCCCAACGCCTTGGTGGAAAACCGGAAACCCGAGGAGAACGGCCGCTGGATCCGGGTAGACTGGGTGGAGGGAGACCTGCCCGGCTACCAGACCGCCTTGGAGCTGTCCGCCAAGGACCGGGACGGTCTCACTCTGGATGTGGCAATGGCCCTTTCCTCCGCCAAGGTGAAGGTAAACTCCCTCTCCGCCAAAGCCATGCCCGACGGCTACGCGGTCATCTCCGTGGTGGTGGAGGTCAAGGACCGGGACGAGCTGGTGAACGTGGTCAATAAACTCACCCAGATCCAGAGCGTTTACCAGGTAAAACGGAGCGTGGGCTGAGCGCCCGGCATGAGAAAATTCTTGGAGGCATACCAATGAACGATGCGCCCTTTGTCCCCCTCCTTTTGGGGGCTGACATCAACGTCTACTCTATGGCCCGGGCCTTTCACGAGGCCTATGGGGTCAGGACCGTGGCTTATGGAATGTACCCCTCGGGACCGTGCTACGGAAGCTCCATCATCGACTACCGGGTCAGCGCCCAGAATGACCGGCCGGAAAAGGTGCTGGAAAATGTGAGCCATGTCTCGGCCCAGTTCCCGGATAAGACCATCCTGCTTCTGGGCTGCGGGGACAATTATCTCACCGCTATCTCCGCCAATCTGGGGAAGTATCCGGAGAACGTCGTCGCCCCCTACGTCCCCCTGGAGCAGATGGAGGGCCTGATCCACAAGGAGCGGTTCTACGCCCTGTGTGAGCAGTATGGCATCGACCACCCCGCCACCTTTGTCTACAAAAAGGGCATGGGCCATGACTTTGAGCTTCCCTTCCCCGGCCCCTTTGTGGTCAAGCCCGCCGAATCCGCCACCTACTGGGACCATCCCTTCGACACCCAAAAAAAGGCCTACGTCCTCCAGACAAGGGAGGAAGTAGACCAGGTGATCGACGATATTTACGGCCACGGCTATGAAGATTCCCTCATCATTCAGGACTTCATCCCCGGCGGAGACGAGAATATGCGGGTGCTCACCTGCTATTCCGGCGCCGACGGCAAGGTGCGCCTCATGTGCCTGGGCCATGTCCTCTTGGAGGAGCACACCCGCCACGGCATCGGCAACCACGCCGTCATCATCACCGAGCCGGGAGGAGAGCTTTACGACACCTTCCGCCGCTTTTTGGAGGAGATCCACTTTGTGGGCTTTTCCAACTTCGACATCAAATTCGACCCCCGGGACGGGAAGTTCAAGGCCTTTGAGATCAACTGCCGCCAGGGCCGGAGCAACTACTATGTCACCGGGGCGGGCTATAATCTGGCGAAATTTCTGGTGGAGGACCGGGTGGAGCATTGGCCCCAGCCGGAGCCGGTCCTCACCCAAAACCGCCACCTGTGGATGGCCATTCCCAAAAAGGTGGCCTACGGGTACGTCGCTAAAAAATTCCACCCCGAGATGAAAGCGCTGGAGCAGGCGGGGGCCTACGTCAACCCTCTGTGGTACTCCGCCGACCACGCCCTTCTTCACAAGCTGCGCGTCTACCGTATCCAGCGCCGGCAGTACGGCTGGTACGCCGGAAGCATGGAAAAGCCCAAAGATTAAGAGAAAAGAGGC
>CANPNN010000081.1 GCA_947575475.1 uncultured Pseudoflavonifractor sp. | reverse complement strand
TATGACCATTCTGGAGACCCAAGGCCTGGCGGCCAAAAATGCCGCCAGGAAGCTGGCCGTCACTGGCGAAAAACAGAAAAACGCCGCCCTCCTCGCCATGGCCGACGCCCTCCTCGCCCGCCAGGGGGAGTGGCTCTCCGCCAACGCCGCCGACCTTCAGGCCGCCAAGGTCGCCGGGATGCGGGAATCCCTCCTGGACCGGCTGGCCCTGGACGAGAAGCGGATCGCCGCCATCGCCGAGGGGGTGCGGCAGGTCCACGCCCTCCCCGACCCCATCGGCCAGGTGGTGAAGACCACCCTCCGGCCCAACGGCCTGAAGCTGGAACAGCGGCGGGTCCCCCTGGGGGTCATCGGCATCATCTACGAGGCCCGGCCCAACGTGACGGTGGACGCCGCCGCCCTGTGCCTGAAATCGGGCAACGCCTGCATCCTCCGGGGCGGCAAGGAGGCCTTCCAGTCCAACAGGGCGGTCATGGCCATCCTCCGGGACGCCCTGGAGTCGGTGGGCCTGCCCCGGGACTGCGTGGCCCTGGTGGAAGACACCAGCCGGGAGACTGCCCAGGAGATGATGGACCTCACCGAATATCTGGATGTGCTCATCCCCCGGGGAGGCGCGGGGCTCATCCGCTCGGTGGCGGCAAACGCCCACGTCCCCGTGATCCGCACCGGGGAGGGGGTCTGCCACATCTATGTCCACCGGGAGGCCAACCTCCCCATGGCCGCCCGTATCCTCTACAACGCCAAATGCTCCCGCCCCTCAGTGTGCAACGCCGCCGAGTGTGTGCTGGTGGACCGGGCAGTGGCGGAGTCCTTCCTGCCCATGGCCTGGGAGCTGCTGGGGAAGAAAAGTGTAACGCTCCACGGCGACCCCGAGACCCGGCATATCCTGGGGGACTTCGTCCTCCCCGCCACAGGGTCGGACTGGGACAGCGAATACGGAGACTACCAGCTGGCCGTCAAGGTGGTCTCCGGCATAGAGGAGGCCATGGACTTCATCGCCGCCCACGGCACCGGCCACTCTGAGTCCATTATCACCGAAAGCTACACCGCCGCCCAGCAGTTCTGCGATGGGGTGGATGCGGCGGCGGTGTACGTCAACGCCTCCACCCGCTTTACCGACGGCTTTGAGTTCGGTCTGGGGGCCGAGATCGGCATCTCCACCCAAAAGCTCCACGCCCGGGGACCCATGGGGCTGGAGGAGCTGACCTCCACCAAGTATGTGGTGTACGGAAGCGGACAGGTACGGGAATAAAGGAAACGTGCGGTTAAAAGTAAAAGCCGGACAGCGCTGTCTCTAAGGGAAGCGCTGTCCGGCTTTTTCACTTTTCATGGTTTACCGTTGTGATCTTATCGGCCACATACCCTCGTCCATAGAGCACATCATAGACCAGGTTCCGCCAGGTGGACACCGTCTCCTCCGCCTCCGGGGTCGGCTTTTCGTGGGCGGTCCCATCTCCCGCCACAAAAAGCCTGGGCCGGTAGAGAACGACCTCCTCCGAGGCCCGGTCCACCCACTGGAAATAGAGGGGCCGCTCCACCCCCGCCCAGCCCAGCAGCTTGGCCCCCAGGCTGGTGCAGGATATGGCGTCTGGCACATCCAGTTGGGCTCCGTAGTTGTTCCAGACCAGGAAAGAGGTGGAGTGCATCCGCTTCATCTCCTCCGACCCCCAATCCTGGGTTTTGCTGCTGGTGCAGTAGCCCAGGGCGGTATAGAGGTTCTCCTCCTCCGTCACATAAAGCCCCGGCAGATGATCGCCGAAAAAGACCACAATGACCGGCTCAGACTGCTGGGAGAAATAATCCAGCAGCTCCCCCAGCGCCACATCCGCATCCCGCAGCCCGTAGGCCAGAGAGTCCATGACCTCCATATCAGACTCCCCCAACACGCCGCTCTCCATTCCCAGCCGGGAGGTGTCCCCCCAGTACTTTCCCCCGTGGTAGGGCGGGTGGTTCTCCATGGAGAGGCCGTAGAGGAAAATGGGTTTGTCCCCCTTCTCCTCAAAGCGGCGGATCAATTCCAGGGTCAGGCTGTGGTCGGAGAGGAACCCCCCCGCCTGGTGAGAATTGGGGGGGAAATCCTTCTGATAAACGGTCTGCTGAAAGCCGATGGCAGGCAGGTTGACGCTCCGGTTGTAGAGGCTGTCATCATATGTATGGACCATCACCGTGCCGTACCCCTGCTCGGCAAAGGCCTTCACCACAGAGGGAAGCCGCTCATAGACCGAGGGATCGGAGAGGGTCGTATGACTCTCTCCCGCTCCCAGAAAGGCAGAGGGGATCCCCGTCAGGACCTCCATCTCCACGTTCCCCGTTCCCCCGCCGTAGGTGTTGGAAAGAAACGTTCCCGAGGGATTGCCCTTGCTGAGGGCGTGGAAATTCAGAATGGGGTCGCGGGAGAAGGTAAGGTTGGGCAGCCTCGTCACATCAAAAAAGCTTTCGCTCATCACCAACACCACATTGGGCCGGACCTCCGGCGCGGGGACAGGCTCCGCCGCCCCCTCCAGTTCCAGAAGGATGCGGTTCAGATTATCCTCGGTGTAATCCCCGGGTTCCGACATCACGCTGTCCACCCCGGCGCTGTATAGCCCCAGAAGAAAGCCCAGCCGCTGGTTCCGCCCCGCCTGGGTCTCCCCCTCCTCCCCGGCGGCAAAGCTCTGCAGCGGGGTGGTGAAAAGAGCCAGGGCCAAACACACCACCATCATTTCACAGCCGAAGGCCCGGTACCGCCCGGGAGCCAGGGCGGCTCCCCGGTAGATCAGCGCCAATGCCGCCAGCAGAACCAGCAGCAGGCCGACGGCCGGCAGGGTCCCCTTTCCCCAGCTCATCCCCGGTCGGAGGAAACCGGCGATGGAGCCCGCCTGGGTCGCCATGGAAAAATCACTGATGAGGAGGGGCACCCCGTTGACCAGCTCCTTCAGGGTGCTGACCACCGATAAAAGGGTCATGGGCAAAGCGGGGATCAGCACCGCCCAGAAGGGCCGCCCCGTGGCCAGCAGCAGCGCCAGCTCCGCCAAAAACAGCAGCAGCGTGGTGAGAAGGGCGGCAGACAGGTGCTCCCCAAACCAGAAAACCGTCTTTTCCAGGGAGCGAAGGGTGATAAGCTGACAGCAGAAGGTCAGGATCAGCGGCGAAAACAGCAGCAAAAGCCCCCCCAGCTTACGCCGAAGCCGGGCCCGCCGCCAGAATTTGACCGGGGAGAGATATCCGGCCCACCAGGCCAGACTCTTCCCCATCTCCCCCACGCCCTGGGCCACGCTGGACAGGTACTCGCCCAGCACCTGTCCCAGCCCTCTCTTCTCCTGCGGGAGAGAGCGTTTGGGTGCTTTTTTTCTTTTTTTCCGCCTCATCCCTTCACTGGTCCTTTCCCCTCATCCGCATGACACAGCGCACCGCAGGGTCTTATGGAAAGACCCTGCGGCGTGCTCCGATATGATGTTATACCGCCGATTTGCCCGACAAACCTTCCCCGGAGCGCAAATTTCGACTTATTGTATCACATCCACAGGGCAAAAGCAATATGGAAGGGACTCGCCCCGCCAGCAGAGAAAAAGGCCCCGGAGATATTCTCCCGGGCCTTTTGAAGTGTCTATTATCCGATCGGAAGGATGTGCCGACCGTCCCTTTTCGCGCCTCTCCCTCTGTCAGAGGGAGAACTGGGATCACTGGGGGATGGTCAGGGTCTGGCCAATGTAGATCAGGTTGGGATCCTTAATGGTGCCCTTGTTGGCCTCGTAGATGACCCTCCACTTGTTGGCGCTGCCCAGGTACTTCTGAGCCAGCTTGGACAGGTTATCTCCCTTCACCACCACGTGGGTGTTGGCAGTGGCGGGCTGCGTGGGCTCGGTCACAGTGGGCTGGCCGACGGGCTCGTTGACGTAGTTGATGCGTCCGGTGTGGGCGAACTCGTCATAGCCGGCGCCGGCGGGCACGGTGTGAAGGCCGGTGGCGGGATCCACGGGGAAGGACTGGATGTAGTCCACCAGGGTCACGTAGTCGTTGGCCACGAATTTGCAGGCGTCGCCGGTCTTGAACATATTGTAGCCGTCGCCCATCTCCTCCAGCAGGTAGGGACCGCTGACGGCCTTGTAGGTCTTGTTCAGGTCCAGAGGCTCCCACTGGCCGGCCTTGTTCTGGACCTCCACCTTCTGGACCCGGTAGGCCCCGGTGGGAGCGCCGGACCACACACCGTTCTCATCCTGCTGCACGGTGGAGGGGATACCCAGGTTCACGGTGACACGGACATGGGAAAGCTGCAGATAGCCGCCCACCTCGTTGGTGTTCTCCACATTGGCGGTGCGGTAGCTCCACTCCAGGGCGTCCAGCAGCTCCTGGCCGGTGATATCCTTGATGGCCACGTCGCCGCCCCACGGATAGCAGAGCTTGATGTCCTTGGTGCTGATGGACCCGGCGGCCAGAGTGGCCCGGATGCCGCCGCCCTGGTTAAAGGCCAGGTCAGGCTCAAAGCCGGCCTTCTCCGCGGCATACATAAAGGCATCGCAGCAGAAGTTGCCGATGTTGGTCTCCTCCTTACGGACGGAGCGGTTGCCGTCGGCGCCCTTGATATTCAGGGTCACGGCGCTGGCGCCCACGGGCTTCTCCAGGGCCTCGTCCACCTTGGTGATGAACTCGCTCTCCATCTTGGCCACGTTGGCGTCAGGGGTCACGGCCGCCAGGTCCTCAAAGGTGAGGAGCCGGGAGGTAACGGTGCCGTCAGCGGCGATGGTGAGCTGACCCAGGTTATTCAGGGCGGTGCCGGTCTGGGCCAGGGTCACGGCCTTGCCGGCCTTGTCGGTGACGGTCTTGCCCTCGATCTCGCTGTGGGAGTGGCCGTCAATGAAGGCGGTGAGTCCGGTGGTGTTGGCGATCACGTCCTCGCTGCGCCAGGGCTTGGAGGCGTCGTCCACGCCCAGGTGGCCCAAGGCGATGACGTAGTCGGCCTCCTTGGCGGCGGCGTCGATGGCGGTCTGAACGGCGGCGTAGAGGGCGGCGCCGTCATCACCGCCGGCGATGGAATAGACATAGTTGCCGCTCTCGTCCATAAAATACTTGGGGGTGGACTTGGTGATGGACTCGGGGGTGGTGATCCCCACGAAAGCCACCTTCTTGCCGGCCACCTCAAATACCTTATAGGGCTCCAGCACAGGCTCGCCCTTGTAGAAGAAGTTGCAGGACACGTAGGGGAACTTGGCCCACTCCACCACGTTCTTGGTGCCGTCCATGGTGTAGTCGAACTCATGGTTGCCCAGGGTGGCGATATCATACCCGGCGGCGCCCATCAGGTCGATGATGGTGTGGCCCTTGTCCTCGGCTCCGTAGACGGTGCCCTGGACATGGTCGCCGGCATCCACCAGCAATACGTTCTGCAGGGTTGTCTTGTAGCCGGCTACGGTGGAGTAGCGCAGGGTGGGCTGGTCTGCGTCGTTCTTGTTGTCGATGTAGGTGTGGGTGTCGTTGGTGTGCAGGATGGTGATGGCGTTAGGATCAGAAGCCACACGGGCCCCGTCCGCGGGGGTCCAGCCTGCAGGCAGGTCCGCAGCCATGGCGGGAGCGGCCAGAGTGGCCGTCATGGCAAGGGACAGGAGCAGGGACAGGAGCTTTTTGCTCATTTTCATGGATATCACCTATTCCTTCCAAGTATTTTAGGAAACCTCGGTTTCCTGGTAGAGATAATTGTAACAAATCAATGGCAAAAATACAATAGGAAATCCAAAATAAAAGGCGCATATTTGTGCACTTTCCCCACAATCAAAAGGGCCGGCCCCCGAAGAATTCTTTTGGGGGCCGCTCTGCCATAAGCCCGCCGGGATACGGGCAAATTCCGCCCAGGACAGGTCCTTGTCCGGCATCATGTCTCCAGTCTCGCCGCCCTGCGTCAGGCCGGAGCCGTCCAGGATCTGCCGGCCGGTGCCCCGCACCGGACATACAACGTTATTCCAGGGGCAGAGGGTCCGACAGATGATCTCCCCCGCGTCCGCTGCGGTCCGGATGTTGCCTCCCACCCAGAGGGCGATGTCCACGGTATATTCGGCGGCGGCGTACATATGATGGAAAGCATCGGTGCGGAAGTCGGAAATGCGGAATCCTGCTTGCGGCCCATACGCACGCCGCTCTCGTCATGGATGGGC
>CANPNN010000080.1 GCA_947575475.1 uncultured Pseudoflavonifractor sp. | reverse complement strand
TCACCGCAAAGGAAGGGCAGGTGGAACTGGTGCCCTCCCCTCTGGCCCTGTCCGCCGGAAAGATGGAGGGACCCCGCTCCGTTTGACCCTTTGGGGCGGATGTGGTATACTGGAAGTATCAAATTCGTCAGGGGGTGCCAAGGATGAAAACGTTCGCGTCCCTTTTCCTGTGCGTGGCCCTATTTATGGGCCTTTCCCTTCCCTGCTCCGCGGCGGGAATGACCTATGAGGAGGCCGTGGCGGAACTGCGGGGTGGCTCCCACTATAATAGCAGCAGCGACTGGACGTATGAGACGGATGACTGCACCGTATTTGTCTTTGACAACGGCGGGGGAATGCGGGCTCCTCACAACCGTATCGCCATCATCTACAAGGCCGGTTCCCTGCCGGGGGAGGGCGTCTGCCTTGAGCAGGAATATCCCTACGCTCCCCTGCTGATCCGGGGACCCGACAGGCTGGAACTTAGCGAGGATAGAAAGACCCTGACCTACGCTTATTTGCTGGAGGAGGATGTGGAGGCCGTCTCTTTGAAGGCTGGCATTTACACCTATACCGTGGACCTGCCCGCCGGAACCACCAAGTCCTCTTACGCCCCCTTCTCTCAGGACGGGGTGGCCGACGTGCTCTCCGGCAGTCCGTATCACACACTGGAAAGTCGGCTTGATGGACCTTTCGGTTCTGTCATCCTGCGCTGGAGCAACTGCGTCTCCCCCGACGAGGAGGGCAACTCATTGCAGGACTATGAATTGGTCCTAGTTCGTGGGGAGGAACCCTTTTCTCAAAAACTGATCCTGCCCAGCACCACTTTGACGGACACCGCTTACGCTCCCACCCACTTGGCCCCTGATTCTATGACCCTCACCGAAGACGGGAAGGCCCTGACCTATATCTACACCTTCGACTCCCCTTTGGTCCGGCATAGCGGAGAGGTCCTCCATGAGGCGGGAACCTATACCTACACCGTGGACATGACCACCGGGGAACTGTCTGTGAGCCACACCGAAGGGACTGTCCAGCCCGGTCGGGAGGGCGGATTTTCCGACGTGCCCGCCGGAAGCTGGTTTGAGGAGGGGGTCAAGACCTGTGCGGAAAAGGGGATCATGGTAGGGACCGCCCCGGACATCTTTTCCCCGGATGTGGAACTCTCCAACGCCGAGTGTGTTATGCTGGCCTACCGGCTCTATGATACAGCCCACGGCGGAGACGGCTCTCTGCTGAAGGCCCCGGAGGACTGGGGATACCTGAAGATCGAGACTGACGATGGAAAGCTGAAGCACGAGGGCTTTTCCGGCGACCGGAATGTCTGGGATACCGCCTATGTCCGCCATGAGGATACCGACCGGCTCAACCTCCGCCCCAAAGACGAAGAAATGCTCGACACCTTTATCGGTTACTACTACCCACCGCAAGGCGCCACCGTGACCCTGGAGGGCGTAGAGTACCGGGGAACGGTACAGTGGGTACGGGAAATCGCCTATGTGACGTACTATCTGGTTTTCACCCCGGAGGACGAGAGCGTCAATGACCTGCTCCTTTCCTCCACTCAGATCCCCGCCGGAGACAAGTGGTGGCGGGATCTGTCCTACACACTCCGGGAGCGGGAGTTGGAGGACCTGTTTTCCTCCAATCTCTCCGGGAACCCGGCCTACCGTATTACCTTTGCTCATCTTCTCTACAACGCCATCGGGGAGCAGCTGGAACCTCTCTGCAAGGTAGATAAGATCCCCGATCTGCCCCGCGCTGAAGAAAATGAATCTGTCTACCGGCTCTATGAGGCAGGTATTTTAAGCGGTGTAGACGAAACCGGCTCCTTTGACCCATATAAGACCCTCACCCGGGCCGAGGCCGCCGTCATGGTGGCCCGGTCTCTGGATCCCAGTCTGCGTATCCGGACCGCGCCCCAGGAGACGCGGGTCTATGACTCCGTCCTCTCTGAACTGCGAAACCGCTTCGGCTACCACAATGAGCGGCTGTTTGAGACCGATGTCTGTACCGTGGTGGTCAACGACTACGGTGGCATGATGCACGCCCAGAAGGGGGTTGTCACCGTCATCTACAAGCCCGGCTCCGCCAAGGGGGATGGGGCTGTCCTCAATCCGCCCCACCCCGGCAATGATTACTCCCCCCTGCTCTCCCGGAACCCTGACAGCATGGAACTCAGCGCTGACAAAAAGAGTTTTACCTACTCCTATCACTTCGATGAGCCGCTGGAGTATGAGGGGCAGGTTATCCGGGCCGCCGGAGATTTTACCTACACCGTGGACCTGGCCACCGGGGAGGTCACCGAGCGGCTCCCGGAGGTACCGGAGGAGGTCAACACCTATGAGGCCAGTCTGGAGCGCGTCTTGGCAGGCTATGCCGAGGAGGGCTATGTGGTGGAGAAAACCATCGAGGCCCCCCTGTGTACCCTCCTCTTCCACTACTTTCCCGCCGAGAACGGCACCCGGTCCTATTTCTTAGAGTTGGTATATAAAACAGATGTGGACGTCGAGGTGAGCGGCGATGTCCGGCACACCCCGGAGGGCTCGGTAAAAACTGTGGGCCTTCCCATCACCGGGACCGACGGCAGCGGACAGGCCGGGTATCCCGTATACTACACCGGACGAATGCCCGACGCCATGTCCCTCAGCGAGGACGGGAATACCTTTACCCTCACCTATAACGAGTGCCATTACGGCAGCCCCTATACCCAGACCATTGACCTGAAAACAGGAATGTATGACGGTGAATAACGAAAATAGGCCCGCATCCAAAAGGATGCAGGCCTATTTTTATTTCGTCTTTATACCCAGCTCTCCTCGCTCTCCTGCTTCCGCTCCCGGGTCATCAGCTCCATCATGGCCTCTTGGGGAGAGCGGCCCTCGTAGAGGACCCGGCAGGCGGCCTGGGTGATGGGCATTTCCACCCCCACCTTGTCCGCCAGGGCCTTGGCGTTGGCGGCGGCGTAGTAGCCCTCCACCACCATGCCCATCTCCTTCACCGCCTGCTCCGGGGCGGTACCCTTGCCGATGGCGATGCCGCAACGGCGGTTCCGGGAGTGCATGGAGGTGCAGGTGACGATGAGGTCCCCCAACCCCGCAAGGCCTGCGAAGGTCTCCTTCCGGCCCCCCAGAGCCTCCCCCAGGCGGGCAATTTCCGTAAGGCCCCGGGTCATCAGGGCCGCCTTGGTGTTGTCCCCGTAGCCCAGGCCGTCGCTGACCCCGGCGCAGAGGGCGATGACGTTCTTCAGGGCCGCCCCCAGCTCCACCCCCACCACGTCGTCGGTGGTGTAGACCCGAAAGCGCTCATTCATAAAGAGGTCCTGGACCAGCTTGGCGCTCTTTTCATCCCTGGAGGCGGAAACCACCACCGTGGGAACGCCCCGGCCCACCTCCTCGGCGTGGGACGGACCGGAGAGGGCCACGATGGGATGGTCCTCCCCCACCTCCTGAGCGATGACCTCGGTGAGGGTGAGGGAGGTATCCTTCTCCACCCCCTTGGATACGGAGATCATGACCGCGCCGGGGGCCAGGAAGGGCTTCGCCTGCCGGGCGGTGGCCCGGACGGCAAAGGACGGGGTAGCCAGCACCACCGCGGCGCTGTCCCTTACGCAGGCGATATCGGCGGTAAGGGACAACTTTTCGGGCAAAGGCACGCCGGGAAGGACCGGGTTTTCCCGCTTCTCCCGCAGGGCCGCGGATTCCTCTTCCTTGTAGGACCAAAGGGTGACCTTGTGGCCGTTCTCCAACAGCAGCAGAGCCAGGGCCGTCCCCCAGCCGCCGGAACCTAAGACTGTAACATTCATTGTCCGCCCTCCTTTTTCTTATGGAAAGACAGCTTATTCTCTTTGCCTGTCAAAAGCCGCGTGATATTAGCCCGGTGCATCCAGATAATGAGCGCGCCCAAAAACACGGCCATCGCCATGATGACAGGGTCATTGCTCACAAAGAGCCATGTGCCCACCGGGAAGGCCCCGGCGGCATAGACCGACCCCAAAGAGACAAACCGGGTCAAGGCCACCAGCAGGATGAATCCGCCCCACACCAGCAGAGCCAGCCGCCAGTCCAGCATGATGGCGATGGTGCCCCCGGACAGGATGCCCTTCCCCCCCTTGAAACCGAACATACAGGGGAACATATGGCCCAGCAGACAGAAGCAGGCGGCCCAGTACTTGGCCATGACCAGTACCGGAACGTCGTCCACGATCAGCGTCCCGACCAAGAAGCTCCCCGCCAAAATGGCGATCACCGCCTTGAGCACATCGCAGAGGATGACCGCAAAGGTCAGGGGGCCCCCGAAGGTGCGGAAAAAGTTGGTCAAACCCGCATTGCCGCTGCCGTGGGTACGGATGTCATCATGGAGAATATATTTGGAGACAATAACAGCTCCGTTGAAGCAGCCGCAGAAATAGGCGATCACAGCGGTCAAAATTGCGGGGAGTACAAATGCTGAGCCTATGTCAGAAAGCACTGTCATATCCATCTCCTCGCCCTCCTCAGTCGCCCTTCTGGCGGATGGTGATCTTCACCGGTGTGCCTTGAAGCCCAAAGGTGGCCCGGACCTGATTCTCGATATACCGCTGGTAGGAGAAATGGAACAGCTCCGCCCGGTTGCAGAAGATCACGAAATGGGGGGGCTTCACTCCCACTTGGGTCATATAATAGACCTTCAGCCGCTTGCCCTTGTCGGTGGGGGGCTGGACCCGGGCGGTGGCGTCAGAGAGAACGTCGTTGAGCATCCCGGTGGAGATACGCATGGAGGCCTGGTCGTTCACATCGTTGATAACGGCAAAGAGCTTATCCACCCGGCTTCCCGTCAGGGCGGAGAGAAAGACAATGGGGGCATAGTCCATATAGGCAAGGTCCCGGCGGATGTCCTTCACCATGTTGTCCATGGTCCTGTCGTTCTTCTCCACCGCGTCCCACTTGTTGACCACGATGATACAGGCCTTCCCTGCCTCGTGGGCCAGGCCCGCCACCTTGGTGTCCTGCTCGGTGACCCCCTCGTTTGCGTCGATCATGATGAGGCACACATCGCTTCTCTCGATGGCCATGGTGGCCCGAAGAACGGAGAATTTCTCCACCCGGTCATCCACCCGGGATTTCCGTCTCATGCCCGCTGTGTCTATGAACAGGTATTTCCCCTGGTCATTTTCAAAATAGTTGTCGATGGCGTCCCGGGTGGTACCCGCCATGTTGGAGACGATGACCCGCTCCTCCCCCAAAATGCGGTTCACAAGGGAGGACTTGCCCACGTTGGGCTTGCCGATGATGGCCACCTTGATGACGTCGTCGTCCTCTTCCTCCTCATCCGTCTCGGGGAAATATTGGAAGCACGCATCCAAAAGATCCCCCGTGCCGTGGCCATGGACGGCGGAGACAGGGATCGGGTCCCCCAGGCCCAGGTTGTAGAACTCGTAAACCTCCGGGTCGGTGAGGCCGGTCTTATCCATTTTATTTACCGCCAGTACTACCGGCTTGCCTGATTTCAACAACATAGCCCCCACCTCCTGGTCAGAGGCGGTAAGCCCGGTCTGGATGTCGCAGAGAAACACGATGACGGTGGCGTTCTGGATGGCGATCTCGGCCTGCTGGCGCATGAAGAGCAGGATCTCGCTGTCCGTCCCCGGCTCGATGCCGCCGGTGTCCACCAGGTCGAATTTTCTCCCTCTCCACTCGCAGGGGGCGTAGAGCCTGTCACGGGTCACGCCGGGAGTGTCCTCCACGATAGAGAGTCGCTGCCCAGTGAGCTTATTAAAAAGCATGGATTTGCCCACGTTGGGCCGGCCTACGATGGCCACCAGGGGTCGAGACATGGAAAACACTTCCTTTCGTTGTCCATAGTATATCATGGGCGGGAAGAAATATCAATTCCAGTGTGCTATTTGCTCCCCACATAAAAAAAGAAAGAGGGGCTACTCCCCTCTTTCTTTTCGTTGTCCATCAGGCCTCGGCCTTGTTGAAATCGTGGCCGTTGTAGCTCATGCAGGACTTGCACATCCGGTGGGGCAGGCGGTAGGCTCCGCACTTGGGGCAGATGTTCACGCTGGGGGTCTCCAGCTTCCACACGCTGCTGCGGCGCTTGTTCCGGCGCTGCTTGGACACTTTACTCTTGGGTACTGCCATCTAAAACACCTCCTTAGTGTGACAGGGGCAAATCTCTTATGCTTCCTCGTCGTTTTCCTGGGAATCCTTCTTATCCAAAAGCTTCGCCAGGACGGCGAGGCGTGGATCCAATTC
>CANPNN010000079.1 GCA_947575475.1 uncultured Pseudoflavonifractor sp. | reverse complement strand
AGGTGGTGGTGGTCAGGTAGTTCATGGTCTCCACCTCGCTGGAGTAGAGCTGGCGGTAAGTGGTGCCCTCCGCGGAGGGGGCGACGCCGCCGGGCTCGCCGCTGACGGTGGGATCCGGATCCTTTTGGCCGCCGCAGGCGGCCAGACCCAGGGTGAGGGCGGCGGCCAGGGATAGGGCGGTCAGTCGTTTGGTAAGTTTCATGGCTTCATATCCTTCCTTCCGTTTGTTGTGGAGCCGGAGGGGCTCCTATCATGACCGCCGGGGGGCGGAGACGATACAAGATAAGTGAAAAAGCTGTATTCTGTTATCGCCGAAGGCGACTATTTTAATAGTCCGGCTTTGCCGGACACCGCAACTTTTCATTTTTAACTTAATTTATTTCCACTCCGTGGAGAACTGGACGCCGATACCCGGGTCGCCGCTCATGGAGATGGTGGGCCCATCAAAGAGGGGGCCGCCGGGGAAGGGGTCACAAGCGCAGAGGCTGGGACCGTCCAGATCGGCCATGGCGATGACCTCCTGACCGGCGCACAGGTGGGCGGCGGCGGCTACCGAGATCTGGCTTTCCAGCATACAGCCGATCATGCATTTCACATTGTGCCGCTTGGCAAGCTCACAGATCTTCAGGGCATTCCAGATCCCGCCGGTCTTCATCAGTTTGATGTTGATATAGTCGGCGGCGTGGATGGCGATGAGGTTGGCCGCGTCTGTGGGGGAGAATACCGCCTCGTCCGCCAGGATGGGGGTATCCACCTCCCCGGTGACGAACTTGAGCCCCGCCACGTCCAGGGCGGGGACGGGCTGTTCGACCAGCTCAATGTCCAGCCCTTTATCCTCCATGGCCTTGATGATGGCCACCGACTGGGCGGCGGTCCAGCCCTGGTTGGCGTCCACCCGAAGCTTCACGCCGGGACCTACCGCCTCCCGGATGGCGGCGATGCGCTCCACGTCGGCGGCGCCCTCCTTGCCCACCTTGATCTTCAAGGTGGTGAAGCCCTTTCCCACGGCCTCCAAACTGTCCTTTACCATCTCCTCCACCGGGTTTACCGAGATGGTGATGTCTGTTTCAAAAGAGGTCTTGGCATTTCCCAGGAGCTGGTAAAGGGGCTTGCCCTGGGTCTTGGCCCACAGGTCGTAGAGAGCCATGTCCACAGCGGCCTTTGGGGTCGTGTTGTGGACCATACAGCCCTGAAGTCGCTCCATGACGGCCGGGAGGTCCTCAAGGTCCATCCCCACGACGGCGGGAGCGATGAAGTCTTGGATGGCGCAGAGAATGGAGCCGGTGGTATCCCCGGTGATGACGGCGGTGGGAGGCGCTTCGCCATAGCCTTCCAGTCCATTTTCCCCCACCACCCGGACCACTACGTCCTCCAGCCGGTCCACGGTGCGCAGGGCGGTCTTGAAGGGGTGGGACAGGGGGAGGGAGAGCCGTCCTACTTGAATGGCAGTAATACGCACAAAAAACGCCTCCAATAAAATTTGAAACTTTCGCGTCCTATTGATTCAAATTCTCGTGACAGATAGATAAATTATTATACCATATTCCCAGATACTTGTAAAGGGAAACCGGATATGGCCGCACTTTTCGGCGCTTGGGCCGCTTTCTGTACCGGGATCGGGATAAAAAAGCGGACGCTCTCTGCAGAGAGCGTCCGAAAGGAATGTAAGACCAGGGTATACACCCTATTTCAGCCCCACAGACCCGGATAGCGCTCCACAGAACAGATAACTGTGACAGTCCGGCGGGTATTTCCCGACGGCCCGGGAAACAGGCGGCAGGCACCGCTGTCTCCCTCGGCGGCGCTCCCTTTCTCCCCCGGCGGCTGCCTGGCCTTGCCGGTGGGTACTGATGAGCTCCGCGCCTCTATACAGGTTGGATCCTATAAGAATATTATCACGCGGGAAAAGGGTTGTCAAGAAGGGTTTTGCAATAAAAACAAAAATTTCTTGCAAAATAGCTATACCTGTGATATAGTCCTATTTATAGGACACTAAAATCCCTATCCTATCATTGTGAAAGGGGGAAGCTCCCATGGCAAAGAAGAGTAACCAAAAAGCCAAACTGCTGGTGCTGTACCAGGTTTTGTTGAAAAAGGGAGATGAGGACCGCCCCATCTCCACTCCAGAGCTGATCGAAGTCCTGGAGCGAGAGGGCATCCCGGCGGAGCGAAAGAGCGTCTATACCGACATGGAGACCCTTCAGGATCTGGGGGTGGATGTGCAGCTGCGAAAGGGCCGGGGCGGCGGCTGGTTCATAGGGGAGCGGGACTTTGAACTGCCGGAACTGAAGCTGCTGGTGGATGCGGTCCAGTCCTCCCGATTCATCAGCCGGAAAAAGAGCGAGGCCCTGATCGCCAAGCTCTCCGCCCTCACCAGCGAGCATCAGGCCAAGCAGCTTCGACGCCAGGTCTACGTGGACCGCCGGGTGAAGACGGAGAACGAGAGCGTTTACTACGCCATCGACCGCCTTCACGCCGCCATCGCCGCCGGACGGGTGGTGACCTTCCAGTATTTCGACTATAATGCCCACCGGGAAAAGGTCTTCCGCCGGGAGGGGAAGCGCTATGTGGTCTCCCCCTACGGCCTTATATGGAGCGATGAGAACTACTATCTGGTGGGCTGGGAGCAGGGGGGCAGCGGACTGCGGCACTACCGGGTGGACCGGATGCACGCTCTCACGGTAACCAGCCTTCCCCGGGAGGGGGACGCAAGCTGCAAAAACTTTGACCTGGCGGAGTATGGTCAGAAACATTTCCATATGTTCTCCGGCCGGGAGGCAAAGGTCCGCCTGCGGTGTGAGAACCGGTTTGTCAACGTGATGCTGGATCGTTTCGGCCAGGAGGCCATGCTGATCCCCGATGGAAAAGACCATTTCACTTTGACGGTGGACGCGGTGGTCTCCCCCCAGTTTTACGGCTGGCTCTTCGGCCTGGGGGATGGGGTCCGGCTCACCGCCCCGGAGTGGGCGGTGGAGGAGTACAGGGGAATGCTGCAAAAGGCGCTGGAGGGCTAAACACCGAAGGTCAGGGGAAGGGTTTTCCCCTGACCTTCTTGTTTTACTCCCAGCCCTTCCAGACCTCCGGCTCATATCCCACGGTGGCCTGCCTGCCGTTACGCACCACCGGGGTCTTGATGAGCTTGGGGTCCTCAAAGAGCTTTTCCAGCTTGGCCTCTTCGGGGGAGAGGTACTTGAGAAGGGCGGCGTCCGGGTTTTTCCAGTCGATGAGCGCGTCCAAGCCCACCGCCCGGACGACGCTCTGAAGCTCCCCGCGGCTCATGCCGTAGCGGAGAATATCCACGGCTTGGAATTTTACCCGCCGCTCCTTGAAATACCGCTCCGCCTTTTTGGTGTCAAAGCACTTGGACTTGCCAAATATCTGAATGTTCATGGCTTTACTCTCCTATATAGGTAAACCGGGCTCCGGAGTAGCCGTCCCGCTCTACATTTTCGCTCCACATTCCCGCCGGCCGGACCCAAAGACCTCCCTCGCCATAAAGGGCCTCATAGACCACCATAGGCTCCAGGGTCTCGGAATGTCTTGCCAAGGCGATGAGACGGTATTCCTTTCCCTTAAAGTGGCGGTAACGCCCCGGTCTCAACTCATCCATAAAAATTCCCTCCTGTTTTTTTCATTTTACCACAGCTGCCCGCCCGGAACAAGGGCGGGTATTTTTCCGTTTTTTTGAAGCCATACTAAGGGACATCATGGAAAAGGTGGTGTTCCCTTGAAGGCAGTTATTTTGGCGGGGGGAGAAGGAAGCCGGCTGCGGCCCCTGACCATCGGGCGTCCCAAGCCCATGACCCCCTTTTTGGGCAAGCCGGTGCTGGGTCACATTTTGGACCTGCTGCGCCGCCACGGGGTGCGGGAGATCGCCGTCACCCTCCGGTGCCTGCCCGCCGCCGTCACCGACCATTTTGGGGACGGGGAGGAATATGGGGTCAAGCTGACCTACTTCGTGGAGGATGAGCCTCTGGGTACCGCGGGCGGGGTCAAAAAGTGCATGGACTTCTTGGGGGAGGAGGACTTTTTGGTCATCAGCGGGGACGCGGTGTGTGACTTGGACCTGACGGAGCTGACCGCCCTCCACCAAAGCCGCCGCTCGGCGGCCACCCTGGCCCTCTGCCGCCGCTCGGAGCCTTTGGAATACGGCTTGGTCCGCACCGACGACCAGGGCCGGGTGCTGGGTTTTGTGGAAAAACCGGGCTGGGGTCAAGTGGATACCGAACTTGTGAACACCGGGGTCTATGTCCTCTCCCGGCGGGCGATGGACTTGGTGCCCGGCGGGACCAGCTATGATTTTGGCAAAGAGCTGTTTCCCCAACTGCTCTCCCAAGGCGAGGCCCTGTATGGCTGGGAGGCAAGGGGATATTGGCAGGATATGGGGGACTGCGCCGCCTATTTGGACAGCCTTCACGACGCCTTGGCGGGCAAAGTGTCTTTAGACTTGGAGGCGGGCCGGAAAGCCCAGCTCCCGCCGGGGGTGACGGTGCGCCAGCCCTGCTGGGTGGGGCGGCGGGCGGCCCTGTCCCCCGGCTGTGTCATCGGTCCCTATGCCGTGATCGGGGAAGGCTCTACCGTGGAGACCGGGGCGGTGGTGGAGCGCTCCGTTCTTTTGGGAGCCACAGTGGGCGAGGGGGCCGAGGTCTCCGGAGCCATCGCCTGCAAAAATGCCCTTATCCATCGCCGCGCCGTCGTCAGCCCCGGCGCGGTGCTGGGGGAGGGCACCGTGGTGGGGGCGGAGGCCATTGTGGCCCCCGGAGTCAAGCTGTGGCCCGGGCGGCGGGTCCCCGAGGGGGGAAAAGCCACTGCCTCCCAAGTCATGACCGGCGGGGCTGCCCCGCTGAAATTTTCCGCCGGGGGCGCTCTCCGGGGTGTAGTGGGGGAGGAACTGACCCCTGAGACTTTGCTGGCATTGGGCTCCCTTTTGGGAGAGCGGGAGCAGGTCGGAGTGGGCTGGGCCGGGGGCAGCGGCGGGGCCATGCTGGCCCGCTGTGCCGGTTGCGGCGTGGCCGCCGCCGGGGGGACAGCCCTTATGAGCGACGCTGCCTGCGCCTCCGCCGCGGCTTGGCTGGGACGCTATTATAAGCTGCCGGTGACCCTTTTTGTCCAGCAGGACGGGGACGGGGCTGAGCTGCGGCTTTTCGGCTCCGACGGTCTGCCCCTGGGCCGCCCTGAGCAGCGGAGGATAGAGGGGGCCCTTCTCCGGGGGGAGGGAAGCCGGGTCGCCGCTATGCGGGTGGGCGGTTTGGAGACGGTGGCGGGGGTCCGCGCCGGCTATGCCTCCGACGCCGCCGATCAGGCCTGCCTGACAAAGCTCCCCCTTCGGCCCCTGACGGTCCAGGTGGAGAAGGGGAAGGGGGCAAATGACATGCTGGCTGCCGCCCTGACAGCTCTGGGCTGCCGGGTCCGCCGGGGCACGGGCCGGGGCGCACCCACCTTCTCCGCCGACTGGGGCGGCTTCCGCCTCACCGCTTGGGACGAGGAGGGGCGGCTCATTCCGCCTGACCGGGTGCTGGTGCTTCTGACCCGCATCGAGATGGAGCATGGCCGGGGCGCCGCCGCCCTTCCGTCTTGGGCGCCTGCCGCCGCCGAGCAGGTGGCCGAGAGCTTTGGGGGCCGCCTTCTCCGTCTGGGACGGGACGGGGAGGAGGCCATGACCCTCTGGCGGGAGCAGCCTTGGCTATGGGATGGCATTTTTGCCGCCTGCCGCCTGGCCTCCCGCTTGGGGCTGACGGGGGAGACCCTGACCCATTTGGACCGGGACCTGCCCCGGTTCGCCACCGTCCGGGGAGAGCTGCCCCTCCGCACAGGCCGGGGCCGGGTCATGGGCCGGGTGCTGGAGAACCTCTCCGCCGCCCCCCAGGGGGAGGGGGTCCGTCTGCGCACAGGGCAGGGCTGGATCTATGTCACCCCCATATCCAGCCGAAACGCCCTTCGCATCATCGCCGAGGCCGCCGATATGGAAGCGGCGGCGGAGCTTTGCGGGGCTTATGAGGAAAAGCTAAAAGAGTTGGACAGGGAATAGGACAAGCAAGGACTTTATGGCCTCGAAAAAAGTCATAAAGTCCTTGCTATCTGGGAGAATATGGGGTAAAATGTCGGTGAGGAAAACAAAATAGTGGCGGCTCTTGGGTGTTACCAGCACCCAAGAGCCTGCGCGGGCGAGTGAGCGCCCACACAACAGAGGAACTCTGCACCGTCTGTTATTGTACCCTGTTTTGGCCTTTTTGGCAAGG
>CANPNN010000078.1 GCA_947575475.1 uncultured Pseudoflavonifractor sp. | reverse complement strand
AGACCAAGTGGAAAACCGTTATGAAGGACTTCTACGGAAGCTTTTCCAAGGAGCTGGAGAGGGCGGAGGCCGACGTGGGGGAGCGGATCCGGGTACCCGATGAGGTGTCCGAGGAGATCTGCCCCCTGTGCGGGAAGAATCTGGTGTTTAAGTCGGGGAAGTTTGGCCGCTTCCTGGCCTGTCCCGGCTGGCCTGAATGCCCCCACACCCAGCCCATTGTGGAGCAGATGCCCGGCAAGTGCCCCAAGTGCGGCGGGCGGCTTCTGAAGCGGTCGGGCACCAGCAAGAAAAACGGCAAACCCTACACCTACTATGCCTGCGAGTTTGTCACCCGGCGGGAGGACGCCCCCCGCCAGTGCGATTTTATGACCTTCGACGTGCCCGTGGCGGATAACTGCCCCCAGTGCGGCCAGACCATGTTCAAGCTCTCGGGCCGGGGGGCCAAGAAGCCCTTCTGCATCAACGAGAAGTGCCCCAACTTCCTCCCCGAGGACAAGCGGGGCTATTATAAGAAGAAGGAAGAGGGCGAAGGGGCCAAAAAGAAGGCTCCGGCAAAGAAAAAGACCGCCGCGAAGAAAAAATGAGGAAGGAGAGGGGAGGCCAATGGAAAGGGTGACAGTCGTGGGCGCCGGCCTTGCCGGGTGCGAGTGCGCCTGGCAGCTGGCAAAGCGGGGCGTTCCCGTCCTTTTGCGGGAGATGAAGCCCCAGAAGGCCACCCCCGCCCATCACAGCCCCCACTTTGCCGAACTGGTCTGCTCCAACTCCCTGCGCTCCGACCAGCTGGAGAACGCGGTGGGCCTTCTCAAAGAGGAGCTGCGCCGGCTGGACAGCCTGATCCTCTCCTGCGCCGACGCCCACCGGGTGGAGGCGGGAGGAGCCCTGGCGGTGGACCGGGAGGCCTTCTCCGCCGCCGTCACCGAAAAGATCAGGAGCCACCCGCTTATCACGATAGTGGAGGGGGAGGTCACGGAGATCCCCGAGGGGGAGGTGGTCATCGCCGCCGGCCCCCTGGCCTCCGACGGCCTGGCGGAGGCCATTGCGAAAGCCTTCCCGGACAGCGGCGCCCTGAACTTCTTCGACGCCGCCGCCCCGCTGGTGAGCTTTGAGAGCATCGACATGACCAAGGCCTGGTTCGCCTCCCGGTATGATAAGGGGACGGCGGATTATGTAAACTGCGCCCTCAGTCAGGAGGAGTATCTGGCCTTCTGGCGGGAGCTGTGCGCCGCCCAGGAGGCGGAGGTCCACGGCTTCGAGGACAAGAATGTTTTCGAGGGCTGTATGCCCGTGGAGGTCATGGCCCGGCGGGGGGAGGACACCCTGCGGTACGGGCCTTTGAAGCCCAAGGGATTGAAGGATCCCGCCACGGGCCGGGAACCCTACGCCGTGGTCCAGCTCCGCAAGGACAACGCCCAGGGGAGCGTCTACAATCTGGTGGGCTTTCAGACCCACCTGAAATGGCCCGAGCAGAAGCGGGTCTTCTCCATGATCCCCGCCCTCCGCCACGCGGAATTTCTGCGCTACGGAGTCATGCACCGGAACACCTACCTAAAGTCCCCCGGCTTTCTGGACCGGTATTACCGGGTGAAGGCGTGCCCCCGGCTCTCCTTTGCCGGGCAGATCACCGGGGTGGAGGGATATGTGGAGTCCGCCGCCAGCGGGTGCCTGGTGGGCATCGAGCTGGCCCGCCGGCTTTTGGGACAGGCCCCGGCGGACTTCCCCGCCGAGACCGCCATCGGGGCCTTGGCCCTCTATGTCTCCAACGAGAGCGTCACCGATTTCCAGCCCATGAATATCAACTTCGGCATCATGCCCCCTTGGCCCGAGCGGGTGAGGGGCGGCAAGCGGGAGAAGAATACCCTCATCGCCAACCGGGCGTTAGCCGCATTGCCCCAACTCTAAGGCGGCAAAGCCCACTTGAAGGCCATAGAGAAAACAGTTCAGCAGATTGTGGTAAGCGATCTCTGTCTGTACGTCGATCAGTTTTCCTCTGAGATCCTCTGGAATTTGCTCCAAAAGCTGGCCTTCTATACTTTTCAGATCTTTATATTCCTTGTCTTTGTTGCCAAGGCTTTGAGCGTCTTGATTGAATAGGTAGGAAAGCTCGAAAAGAATGTCCATAAAATCACCTCATCGCTTTTAGTGTATATACAGTATAACACTAAAAGCGAAAATGTCAATAAGGAGGCGGAGAAAAGTGCAAATTTTTGGGGAGCGACTTCGAGAAATCCGCACAGAGAGTGGGGAAAGCCGGGAGGCGCTGGGAAAAGCCATTGGAGTTAGGCTAAGCCAAATCAGTGAAATGGAGAATGGCCGAAAGGGTACTACACTGGAACGTCTGGTCCTTCTCTGCCGTCACTACCACGTCTCCGCCGACTACTTACTGGGACTGAGCGACAGGAGGGAAGGGCCTTGAAGATCATCGTAGACGCCATGGGCGGCGACAACGCCCCCCGCTCCAATGTGGAGGGGGCTCTGGAGGCCGTCCGGGAGCTGGGGGTGGAGGTGGCCCTGGTGGGCCGGGGAGACGAGATCCTCGCCGTTTTGAAGGACCTGGGCGTAGACGAGCCCCCTCCGGGATTGGAGATCGTCCACGCTTCCGAGGTGGTGGCCATGGAGGATAACCCCGCCACCGCCTTTAAGGAGAAGAAGGACTCCTCCCTCACCGTGGGACTCACCCTGGTGAAGGAGGGGAAGGGGGACGCTTTCGTCTCCGCTGGGTCCACCGGGGCCCTTCTGTCCGGGGCCACATTGGTGACCAAGCGCATCCGGGGCATCCGCCGGGCGGCTATGGCCCCCCTCATCCCCACCGCCAACGGAGGCTCCATCCTCATTGACTGCGGGGCCACCGCCGAGTGCACCCCGGAATACTTACTGCAATTTGCCTTCATGGGCTCCTACTACGCCGAGCATATCCTGGGCCGTCCCGAGCCTCGGGTGGGACTTCTCAACATCGGCTCAGAGGAGGGCAAGGGCACCGACCTCCAGCGGGAAACCTACGCTCTGCTGAAAAAGGCGGACGCGGAGGGGCGTATCCACTTCACAGGCAATGTGGAGGCCCGGGAGGCCGTGCTGGGGGCGGTGGATGTGATCGTCAGCGACGGCTACGCCGGGAACATCTTCCTCAAGACCCTGGAGGGTACGGCCATATACCTCTCCCGGCAGATGAAGGGGATGTTCAAAAAGAACCCCGTCACCAAGCTGGCCGCCCTTCTGGTGTCGGGCGGCATCCGGGATTTTAAGAAGCTGATGGACTCCCGGGAGGTGGGGGGGACCCCCCTCATCGGCATCGCAAAACCGGTGGTCAAGGCCCATGGCTCCTCCGACGGCTACGCCATCAAGAACGCCATCGCCCAGGCGGCGAAATTTGCCTCCTCGGGCATCATTGAGAGCGTCACAGCCAACGTGGAGTATATGCGCCTGCCCACAGGAACCAAGGCCGCCGAGGAATAAGCCGCACCGAAGGGAGGACTTCCCCGCCATGACCCTGCAGACTCTGGAATACTTCATCGCCGTGGCCCAATACCAGAATTTCACCAAGGCAGCCCAGGCCTGCCATGTGACCCAGCCTGCCCTGAGCCGGGCCATCCGGGCCTTAGAGGAGGAGTTGGGGTGTGCGTTGCTCCTACGCTCGGGCCGAACGGCGGTCCTCACCCCGGAGGGGGAGGTCTGTCTCGGGGAGGCTAGGCGGCTTCTGCGGCAGTGCGGGGAGCTAAAGGAACGGGTAAGGCAGGCACAGCAGAGGAGCCAGCCGCCTCTGCGGATGGGGTACGTGATTACCGGGTATCTGAACGCCTTTATGCAATTCCTGTATAAGGAGACGGGGGCGGGGCTTCCGTTTCGGATGGAGACCGTTTACGATACCGTTCCCGGCGCCAAGCGGCGCCTGACGTCCGGAGAGGTGGACGCGGCCCTGCTGCCGGAGCCCTGCGTAGTGGACCTAGAGGGGGTGGAGTATATGTACCTCCAGAGAAGCCGTCTGCATGCCATTGTCCACAAGGCGAACCCGCTGTATGAAAGGCCGGGCATATATCTGGCACAGTTGCGGGACCAGCCCTTCGTCCTGTGGAAGGAGGAGTCCCTGCCCCTGATACGGGCCCGGGTATTTCACCTGTGCGGGGAGGCGGGATTTGTTCCCCGCATTGTGGAGGAGGGGGAGAAGATGGGGGACATTCTGGCCCAGATATCTCTTCACAATGGGGTTGGGGTGGGCTCGGCCCTTTTTATCGGAGCGGATGTCGGGGATTGCCGGTATATCCCTATACTGGACAGCCCTAAGAAGTTTGGGACCGTCTGCGTATGGCGGGAAGGAAATGTGTCGCCGGCGCTGACAGAGCTGAAGGGGATATTGCTTTCCGGAGACAGGAGAAGTCATAAGAAAAAATCATAACTGCTGCGCTGGGATACGTTATTGGTATTTCCCGGCGCACTTTTTTTGTGATAAAATTAACCGTTGAAGAAAGACAAAAAAGGACGAAAATAGAATGAAATGAAGAAAGGGGAAAGAAACATGAAACGTAAAATCCCACTCTTGCTGGCGCTGCTGCTGGTTTTTGCGGCAGGCTGCGCCCCAAAAGCCCCAGAGGAGTCCCAGCCGCCGGAGCCGACAGTTTCGGCAGAGGCAACGCCGGAGGTTTCTGACGTGACTCTGACGCCGGGCAGTTACGAGGTTTCCATTTTTGGACATAATGCCACCATTCTGATGAAAGTCACGATGGAGGAACATAGGATTGCGGACGTGGAGGTTTTGGAGCAGGCGGAGACCCAAGGAATTGGAGACACGGCCTTTACCACCCTCATTCCTGCCATTATTGAGGGGCAGAGCCTGAATGTGGACGCGGTCACGGGAGCTACGGTCACCAGCACCGCGATTATCAGCGGCGTTACCGAGGCCATTCGTATGGCAGGCGGCGACCCTGAGGACTTCCAGAAGGCGGCGGCCCAAGACGATACCCCCGGCCAGACCATCGAAAAAGAGGCGGACGTGGTAGTGATCGGTTCCGGCGCAGCCGGTATTGCCGCGGCCTTGGAGGCAAGGCGCGCGGGGGCTTCGGTTCTGGTGCTGGAAAAGTTGCCCCACGTGGGCGGCAATACTTACATCTGCGGCGGTATTGTCTACGGAACCGGCAGTAGAATCCAAGCGGAATATGGTCTGGAAGGGGACAGTGTGGACGCGTTGGCGAAATACTGGATGGATCGGGCCGAGGGGAACGCGGATGCTGACCTAGTACGCTTTGTAGCGGAGCATTCCGGCGAGACCATCGACTGGATTGTGGAGAACGGCGTGGAACTGGGCGAGAATATTTCCGCTCCCGGAACCGCCGGCGTAAAGCGGGGCATCAAGACGGCAAACGGCGGCGTAGGCTTTATCATCCCCCTGACCAACAAGGCCCAGGAGGAGGGGGTGGAGATTCTTTTGAATACCCGGGCCACAGAGCTGCTTACAAAGGACGGAGCGGTATGCGGGGTAAAGGCGCAGTCAGGAAAGGACACCCTGAACATTACCGCCGGCGCGGTGGTCCTTGCCTCGGGCGGCTTTGACGCGGATTATGAGACCACGAAGAAGTATTCTCCGGATTTGGTCAGCAAGACCAGTTACGCCTCTCCCGGCAACACCGGCGACGGCATCGTAATGGCGCAGGCGGTGGGAGCCGATACCGTGTTCAAGGGTGGAGTTATCGGCTTTAGAGCAGTGCCGGGCGTAACCTACCGGGACCCCATTAACAGCCTGCGGACTGCGAATTGTCTGAGTGTAACTGAACAGGGAGAGCGGTATACCAACGAAACCATCGACTATCCCATCTTCTACGCCAACATGAAAAAGACCGGTTCGGACCTGTTTTACAGTATCTTTGATTCTGCCGAGCCCAACGAGACGCTGGATAAAGCGGTGGAGGGCGGATTTGCTTACCGGGCGGACAGCCTTGCGCAGCTCGCCGCTATGACGGGTATGCCCGCCGAGGCTCTGGAAGCCTCTGTAGCACGGTATAACGAACTGAGCGCAAAGGGCTCTGACGACGACTTTGGAAAAGCGGCAGATAAGATGACGGCTATTGAGCAGGCTCCCTTCTACGCTCTGAAGGTGGTTCCCGCCACCATTGGGAGTATGGGCGGCGTAAAGATTGACCTTCAGACCCAGGTGCTGGATGCGGCGGGGAACGCCATCCCCGGACTCTATGCGGCGGGCGCCGTTGCCAACGGCGATTTCTTCTACCAGACCTATCCTGCCAGCGGCTCGGCCATTCAGTTTGGTT
>CANPNN010000077.1 GCA_947575475.1 uncultured Pseudoflavonifractor sp. | reverse complement strand
GTCAGGTGGTGGAGATCGCCCGGCAGCGCTCCGACCTTATCATCACCACCGGGGGCCTTGGCCCCACCTGCGATGACCTGACCAAAAACGTGCTGGCAGAGTGCTTCGGCAAAAAGCTCTGCTTCAACCGGGAAGCCGCCCTGCGGATGGAGGCCTATTTCAAGAAACTCCACCCGGAAAGCGGCAAAATGACCGAGAACAACTACCAGCAGGCCTACCTCCCCGAGGGTTGCGTCCCCTTCCAGAACGACTGGGGCACCGCCCCCGGCTGTGGTTTCGAGGTGGACGGGGTCCGGGTCATCATGCTCCCCGGCCCCCCCAGCGAGTGCGGCCCCATGTTCCGGGAGCGGGCGGTACCCTATCTCCAGGACTGGACCGACGGGGTCATCCTCAGCCGCTCCCTGCGGATCTTCGGCATGGGGGAATCCGCCGTGGAGGATCAGCTCCGGGAGCACATGAACGCCATGAAAAATCCCACCCTGGCCCCCTACGCCAAGGAGGGGGAGGTGGAGCTGCGCCTCACCGCCAGGGCGGAGGACGAGGAGACGGCCCACGCCCTCATGGCCCCGGCGGAGGCGGCCCTTATCAAACGCTTTGGAGACCTGGTCTACGGGGTGGACGTGCCCTCTCTGGAGGCGGTCTGTCTGGAGCTTTTGAAGGAGAAGGGGCTGACCGTCTCTGTGGCGGAGAGCTGTACCGGGGGCTTGCTGGCCCAGCGCTTCACCGACCTCCCCGGGGCCTCGGCGGCCTTTAAGGGGGGCGTGGTCAGCTATTGGAGCCAGGTCAAGCACGATGTGCTGGGAGTCCCCAACGACCTTTTATTCCAATACGGTGCGGTCTCCGACCCCGTGGCCCGGGCCATGGCGGAGGGGGTACGGACCCTCATGGGGTCTGACCTTGCCCTGTCGGTGACAGGGGTGGCGGGGCCTGACAGCGACGAGCGGGGCAACCCGGTGGGCCTTGTGTATGTGGCCGTCGCAGGCCAGGGGGAGACCTATGTCCGGGTGGTCCACGCCGCCGGGCCTCGAAACCGGGTCCGCACTGTAGCCGCCAGCCATGCCCTGGACCTGCTGCGGCGGAGACTAACAGGTCTGGAAAAGTGAAAAGGCTGTGATCCCAAGGCAACTGCGAAAAACAGTCCGGCTATGCCGGACGCCGCAATGTTTCATTTTTCACTCCCAAAGAGGTGTTTTTATGCTGTACTATGTACTTTCCATCGCGCTGGTAGCCCTTGACCAGCTTGTGAAGTTCCAGGTCCGCGCCTCCATTCCTCTGGGGGAGTCTATCCCCTTCATTCCCCACTTGATGGACCTGACCTACACCCAGAATACCGGGGCGGCCTTCTCCAGCTTTTCGGGATTCACCTGGCTTCTGACCCTGGTATCCCTGGGGGCTTCGGTGGTCATCGCCGTGCTGCTGGGGAGGAACTTTTTCCCCGGGACCTGGGGCAAACTCTCCCTGGCCCTCATTCTGGCGGGGGCGGTGGGCAATCTCATTGACCGGGCCTTTCTGGGCTTCGTCACCGATATGTTCGAGACCACCTTTATGAACTTCGCCGTTTTCAACGTGGCGGATATCTGCGTGGTGGTGGGGGGCTTCCTGATGGTGTTCTATGTGCTCTTTCTCTGGGACAAGGACAAGGAGACCGGGAATGACCCGGCTTGAATTGACCGCCGACCTGGCTGGCGAGCGGGCAGACCAGTTTCTGGCCCGGACAGTCCCCGGCCTGACCCGCTCCGGAGCCCAGAGACTGCTGGAGGAGGGGGCGGTCCTCTGCGGCGGGGAGAGCGTGAAGAAAAACCGGAAGACCGCCCCCGGAGAGGTCTACACCGTGGACCTTCCCGACCCCGAGCCCATCCAGGCTCTCCCCCAGGATATCCCTCTGGACGTGGTCTATGAGGACGAGGACGTGATCGTGGTCAATAAGCCCGTGGGCATGGTGGTCCACCCGGCGGCGGGCCACCCTGACGGCACACTGGTCAACGCGCTGTTATATCACTGCGGAAATAGCCTCTCTGGAATCAACGGCAAGCTGCGCCCCGGCGTCGTCCACCGCATCGACCGGGACACCTCCGGGCTTCTCATCGCCGCCAAGAACGACGCCTCCCACCTGGCCCTGGCCGCCCAGTTGGAGGACCACAGCCTTTACCGGGAGTACCACGCCGTGGCGGTGGGGGGCTTCCGGGAGGATTCGGGGACCGTGGACGCGCCCATCGCCCGCCACCCGGTGGACCGGAAGCGGATGGCCATTGACCGGGGGAACGGGAAGCGGGCCGTCACCCACTGGCAGGTCCTGGAGCGGTACAGCGGCTATACCTACCTGCAATGCCGCCTGGAGACCGGCCGGACCCACCAGATCCGGGTCCATCTGGCCTCTGTGGGCCACCCCCTGCTGGGGGATGCGGTCTACGGGGCCAAAAAGCCCTGGCCCGGGTTGGCCGGACAGTGTCTCCACGCCAAAAAGCTGAGCTTCCTCCATCCCCGGACGGGGGAGCGGGTGACGGTGGAGTGTCCCCTGCCGGACTGGTTTGAGGACATACGGAAAAAACTGCGAAGGAAAAGCGGAGAGCGTTAGCTCTCCGCCTTTTTCTTCTTTTTGCAGTACCGGTCCTCCTCGCTGAATACACACCCGCAGTATTTCTGCATGTACAGCCCCAGCTCCCGGGCCTGGGCCTGCCCCTCCCGGTAGTGGGGGGAGAAGTCATAGGGGGCGAACTTGACCCCATACTGCGCCCCGATCTTCTCCCCCGTCTCAAAGATGAGGGGGGTATTCTGATAGGGGCTTACCGTCAATGTGGTGCAGAAGGCGTCAAAGCCGTGCTCCGCGGCGTACTGGGCGGTTTCATTCAAGCGGACGGCATAGCAGTAGCCGCAGCGGTTTTCAATGTTGCCGGCCACCGCCTGGACAAAAGGCCGCAGGCCGTATTCGTCCACCTCCACCAGCTCCAGGCCGATGCTCCCGGCATATTCCCGCAGGCAGTTGCGCCGGGCGCGGTACTCGGTGAAGGGGTGGATATTGGGATTATACCAAAACCCGGTGGGTTCGATCCCCTCCCCCCGGAGCTGCCGGATACAGGCCACCGAGCAGGGGGCGCAGCAGATGTGGAGCAAAAGCTTCATGGAAAAGCCTCCTTTGAAAAAACCTTGCAAAAGACAAAGATGGGAACTAAAATGAAAAGGTAGCTTTGAAAATAGGTGTTACTTTGCTATTATACCCTTTTGCGTAGACTCTGGCAAGAACGGAAAAAGGAGATGCGAAGGATGAAAAAAGCGTGGGTAACGTTGACGATGACCGCCGTGCTTCTGACGGGGCTTCTCCCAGCGGCCCATGGGGCCCAGCGGACCCAGAGCGCGCTGAGCGCAGGCTATGGGGAGGGCAGCTATGTGGACGAGACGGGAAGCCTTTGGCATTTAGGGGGGCGGGAGCTTCCCGCCGGAGTGATAGAAGGGGCGGGGTGTACCGCCTATGCCTTTACCTCCCTGGAAAGCCCCGCAATGCTGGCGCGGACCGATGGGACGCTCCTATTCTTCCCGGAGGGCTTTGCCGGGGAAGGGGTGGAGGTCATGGACCGAGTGATGAAGGCGGAGATGGATATATGGGGAGACACCGGCTGCGCGCTGGACGCCGATGGGGTGCTCTGGGGCTGGGGGGCCAACCATTACGGGGTCCTCTCCCCCGGCGGCCTCGCCCTGCATGAGGAGACCGGCGAGATGGTCCCTCTGCTGGATCGGGTGGCGGACTTCTCCATCAAGCGGGACGCGATGCTGGCCCTGCGGGAGGACGGGACCCTTTGGAGCTGGGGCTATGATGACTTTGGAAAGTTAGGCTCCGGCGGCGAGGGGGATATTTTTGACGACCAGTGGAAGGCCGCCTGCCGGGAGACCCCGGTACAGGTGCTGGACCAAGTGGCCCGGATGGAGATGGGGGTCAACCACGCCTTGGCGGTGCGGACCGACGGCGCCCTTTGGGCGTGGGGGCTTTGCGAGGAGCTGATCCCGGAGGGAGAGAGGGACGGGGAGAACGAATACGGCTCCCGTTACCGCACCATCCCTCTTCAGGTGATGGAGGGGGTAAAGGATGTGGCGGCGGGCCACGGAACCAGTTATATCATCAAGACCGACGGCAGCCTGTGGACCTGCGGCAGCAATGATTTTGGAGAAGCGGGGGTGGGAAGTACCGAGGAAAAGGTCCCGGTTCCCACCCGGATCATGGAGGGCGTGGCCGAGGTGGCGGCGGGAGAGTGCTTTGCCTTGGTGAAAAAGACCGGCGGCGCCATTTGGTCCTTTGGCCTGAATGACAACGGGCAGTTGGGTAACGGCTATGTGGGGGACGCCGAGTGCATTTTGGGGCCGTGCCAGACAGTCCCCATGCAGATATTCCCCGGGCAGGCGCAGGGGGATGGGCTGGCCTATGCCTCTACCCAGACCGTGCTGGTAAACGGCGCTCCGGTGGAATTTCAGGCCTATGCCCTGCGGGACGAAAAGGGCAACGACACCAACTTTGTGAAGCTGAGGGACGTGGCCTATGTGCTCAGCGGGACCTCCGCCCAGTTTGACGTGGGCTGGGATGGGGCGGTCAACGTGCTCGCCGGACGGGCGTATACCCCCAACGGCTCGGAGATGGCTACCCCCTTTTCCGGGGACAGAAGCTATCAAAGGGGGACGGCGGCTACCAACGTGAATGGGACCCCCGACCCGATGGAGGCCATCGTCCTCACCGACGACGGGGGAAGCGGATATACCTATTATAAGCTCCGGGATCTGGGGACCGCCTTGGGCTTTGAAGTGGGCTGGTCCGCCGAGACGGGAATTACGATCGCCACGCAGTAAGAAAGAGCCTGTCCTTCAAAAAACCGCCCCTGCCGGACTCGGCGGGGACGGTTTTTCAAGCCTTCCGCTAAAACGCACAAAAATTTTTGATTAAAAAAAGGAATCCTATTGCATTTTTGTGTTGCATTTTCTTTAACACCCTGCTATAATGAAGTCCAAATCACGGACAACTGTCTTTCTGACGTGGACAGCCTGCCCGTATGGGAATGAGGAGGAACCAGTTATGAAAAAGAAAATGTTATCCATGCTCCTTGCCGGGGCTATGGTCCTGGGCCTGGCCGCCTGCGGCGGCGGCACGAAGCCTGAGGGCGGCGGCCAGGCCGGCGGCGAAAAGGTGGTCCGCATTGGCGTGTTCGAGCCCTCCACCGGCGACTCCGGCCCGGGCGGCAAGCAGGAGATGCTGGGGATGCAGTACGCCTGGTCCGAGACTCCCACCGTGGAGGTGGGGGGCGAGACCTATAAGGTGGAGCTGGTCTACGCCGACAACGGCTCCGACGCGGCCAAGGCTCCCACCGCCGCCGCCGACCTGGTGAGCAAGGACGTGGCCCTGGTGCTGGGCTCCTACGGCTCCGGCGTATCCATCGCCGGCGGCCCGGTGTTTGAGGAGGCCGGCCTTGCCGCCATCGGCGTCACCTGTACCAACCCCGGGGTCACCGCGGGCAACGACTACTACTTCCGCATCTGCTTCCTGGACCCCTTCCAGGGCACCGTCCTGGCCAACTTTGCCCAGGAGAAGTTCTCCGCCAAGAAGGCCTACCTGCTGGGGGAGCTGGGCAACGACTACGACCAGGGCCTTCTCACCTTCTTTGAGCAGGCCTTCGACGGCGATGTGGTGAAGGACTCCTTCCCCAAGGACACCGCCGACTTCTCCACCTACCTCAACAAGGCCGTGGCCGAGGGCTGCGACGTGATCTTCTGCCCTGTGTCCATCGCCTACTCCACCCAGATCGTGAAGCTGGCCGCCTCCATGGGTCTGGAGACCCCCATCCTGGGCTCCGACACCCTGGACAGCAACATGGTGCTGGAGGCCGCCCAGAACTCCAAGGTGAAGCTCTACGTCTCCACCTTCTATCAGGAGGGCGGCGCCCCCGCCTTTGACGAGGGTATCAAGGCCTACATCAACGGCGACTCCACCGCCCTGACCAACAACGGCGGCAACGACACCATCGCCGCCGTCACCGCCATGGGCTACGACGCCTACTACACCGCCCTGGAGGCTCTGAAGGCCGCGGGCAGCGTAGAGGCCGCCGACGTGAAGGCCGCCCTGCCCGGCGTGACCTACACCGGCGTGTCCGGCGCCATCGCCTTTGACGCCACCGGCGACGCGGTGCGGGATACGGCCTACATCAAGACCGCCGACACCGCCAACAACGTCTGGGCTCTGGAGGCCACCCAGACCGTAAAGTAAGCGCTCCCCACCGAGACA
>CANPNN010000076.1 GCA_947575475.1 uncultured Pseudoflavonifractor sp. | reverse complement strand
TCCAGGTACTTCTCGTGCCACTTCTCGATCATGGCGTTCCAGCGCTCTTCCCGGACGTTCTTGTCGTCGGTGTCCATGGCGGCCTTGGCCTCGTCCATGAAGTCGTTGACGATCTTGTCAAAAAGCTCCTGGTCGAAGGCGGCGTGGTCGTAGGTCATCTTCTCTTTGCCGATCTCGGAGACCATGGTGTTGATAAGGCTGATCTGCTTCTGGATCTCCTCGTGGGCCTTCAGGATGGCGTCATACATGATGTCGTCGGGCAGCTCCTTGGCCCCGGCCTCGATCATGATGACCTTCTGGGCGGTGGCGGCCACGGTCAGGTCCAGCTGGGAGGCGTGCTTTTCGGCCTGGGTGGGATTATAGACGATCTTGCCGTCCACGTAGCCCATCTCCAGGCAGCCGATGGGGCCGGCCCAGGGGATGTTGGAGATTGCCAGGCAGGCGCTGACGCCGATCATGGCGGTGACCTCGGGAGAGCAGTCCCGGTCCACGCTCATGACGGTGCAGGTGCACACCACATCGTTGCGAAAGTCGTAGGGGAACAGGGGCCGGATGGACCGGTCGATGACCCGGCTGGCCAGCACGGCGGGGAGGGAGGGCTGACCCTCCCGGCGCATGAAGGAGCCGGGGATCCGGCCCACGGCGTACAGCTTCTCCTCAAAGTCCACGCTGAGAGGGAAGAAGTCGATGCCGTCCCGGGGACGGGGGGAGCAGGTGACGGCCACCAGGACGGTGGTCTCGCCGTAGGTCACCATGGCGGAAGCGGTGGCCAGCTCGGCCACCTTGCCCACGTTGATCTTCAGGGGGCGTCCGCACAGGTCCATCTCGTAGGTCTTCTCGTTGGGGAACTGCTTGTGGGTGATAACGGTCGACATTGTTTGTCCTCCTTTGTTCTCCCCCGCTGTTCCCATGATCCAGCACTTGGATTTGGGCCCGAATGGGGGGGTGGCCGCAAGAAAAAAGCCAGGGGGGTGGCTTTGGGGTATGACCAGGGGAGGTCAGGAACCCAGAAATTGCGGCGCGGGGCGCCTCCGGGGGAGGAGGCGCAGGGGGGAACATTCGGACCCAAATCCAACTGCTAAATCAGGTTGGCGGGGGGCAGATTTTTCATGGGGCAAAATAGAGGCCAGGGCAACGGGGTCCTCCCACGCTGCCCCGGCCTGGTTTTCTTACTTCCGGATACCCAGCTTGGCAATAATGGCGCGGTAACGCTCAATGTCCTTGCGCATCAGGTAGTCCAGCAGCTTGCGGCGCTTACCGATCATCTTGTAAAGGCCACGGCGGCTGTGGTTGTCGTGGATGTGCACCCGCAGATGCTCAGTGAGCTCGTTGATGCGCTTGGTGAGAATGGCGATCTGCACCTCGGGAGAACCAGTATCGGTCTCATGGGTGCGGTTGGCCTCGATCACGGCCGTCTTTTCGTCCTTACGGATCATGTGTGTTTCCACCTTTCCAAATATTCTATCCTACCGGCTGGGGGGCGGGGGGATGGAGCCCTCTGACACAGAGGTGTGTCCCGTCTCTAAGCCGGTGGATGGTCGTACCATGATACTATACCACACTTTTTTCCCATTGTAAAGGAAAATTATTGGCTTTCCGTCCCCTTTTCCCCTTCTTTTTGCTCCTGTCCGGAGCGATCCTCCCCTTCAAGCTCCCCCGGGCCGTCCGCCCAGCGGTAGCCCTGGTCAAAAAGCTCGCCGGCGGTATAAAGCGCCCCCGTGCCCTCGGAGGGATCCAGATAGAGAGTCTCCCTCTCCCCCTCCAGGCTGTTCCAGAACCGGGGCTCCCCCCTGCGGCTGCCCTCCACCACCCGGCTTCCGGGGGCCAGAAGGGCGAAACCCAGGGCCATCCCCTGGTCGTCGGCCACACCGGATACCAGGGCGTCGTAGGCAGTTGAGCCGCCGTCAGGGGCATAGGCGGCCCGGGCCCACAGCGCCCGGAGCGCCTCCTGGGCCGGAGCGGCGGAGAGCGGCTCCCCCACCTCCGCGTTCTCCAGCTCCCGGGCCAGCGCCTCGCTCTTGCGGAGAAGCTCGTCGGCGCTCTCGGGATAGGTGAGCAGGATCTCCACCACCCGCTCCCGGCCGCTGTCGGGATAGAGGGAAATTTCCGCCTCCGGATAGCCCAGGGCAAAGGCGGGGTCCTCATAATAGGTCTGGTGGATCAGTTCCCGGATAAAATCTGCGTCCTCGGAAAAATAGGCCACCCGCAGGACCACCTCCGGGGCAAATTGAGTCAGGGCCTGGCGCAGCTCGGTGCGGATGGCTCCGGTTCCCGTGACCCGGACCATGGACCGCACCTGCTCCTGGGTGCGGCGGTAATGGATGTCCAAAGTGGCCTGATAGTAAGAGAGCACCCGGGTATACTCATGCTTGATATAGTCCACGCAATAGGCCCCCAAAGGGTCCTGGGCGGTGACCTCCAGACAGGCGGCGGGCAGGTCCTCCTCCACCGGGCCGGAATAGTCGTAGAGCTGGATGACCCCCGTCTGCGCCCCCTCGCTCACCAAATAGAGAACAGCGGAGACCAGCTCCCGGTAATCCTCCACCCGCAGGACCGAGGGGTCCTCGGCAATGGTGGGCCTATCCACATGATGGGTGGAGGAACTGTAGGAGCGCTCCAGCATGGACGCGCAGCCCGAGGCGGAAAACCCCAGGCAGAGGGCAAGTCCCACGGCGGTGATTCGGTTTTTCACGCAGACGCCCCCCTTTTTGAACGCCAAAATAGAAAGTCTGCAAGCAAAAAACTCGGTTTGATCGCTTTTCGCCTTTTAATATCCCAGCTCCTCCTCCACCAGCACCACCTCTGCTTTCTCCACGCCGGTGGGCTTTTGCCAGAGGGTGACCAAGGCCCGGCAGATGCGCTCAGGACTTTGGCAGTCATAGCATCTGTCCCCCTTTGCCGCGCAGGGGGTCTTCCTTCCCAGCCGCTGGGCATTTTTGGGGGAGGCGATGTTCCTGGCCCGCCAGAGGGCTTTTTCATAGTCGGGAGCGATCTTGTTGACCCCCACCACAAAGAGGACCGTCTTATGTCCGTAGATGCTGGCGGAGACACGGTTGCAGGTGCCGTCGATATTGATAAGCTCCCCCGTCTCCGCAAGGCCGTTGACCGAAGTGAGGTACACCTCCGCCTGGGCGGCCTTGGCAAGGGTGTCGGGCTGTTTTTCCGGTCCCCAGTGCCAGTGGACCTGGTTGTGGGCGGCCAGAAGCTCGTAAAGCCCCAGCTCCTGAACGGTCATGGACCCGCCGATCCCGATGCTCTTCCCGTCCAGGGAGGCGTTTATGTACTCCGCCGCCTCCCTCCCGGTGGCGAAGCGGCTTACGGCAAAGCCATGTCTTTCCAGATTTTCGGTCAGCTTCTTCCAGTCTGGCATGTGCGTTTCCTCCTTCAAATTTTTACAGTCCGTTTCCATGATAGCTTCCAAACCCCTCGCCCAGCACTTCGTGGGCGTTGGTAACGATCATAAAAGCGTTGGGATCCGCCTGCTGCACAGCCGCCTTGACGGCCACGATCTCCCGCTGCTTAAAGGCGCACAGGATCACCCGCTTGGGCTGCCCCAGGTAGCCGCCCTCCCCCTGGAGGTAGGTCACCGTCCGGTCCATCTCGTCCATGATGACCCGGGCAATGGCCTCCGGCTTGTCGGAGATGATATAGGCCGCCTTGGCGTTGTCCATCCCGTAGAGCACCTGGTCCATGACCACCGTGGAGATATAGAGGGCCACCACGCCGTAGAGGGCGGTGCCCATGCTGCGGAACACCACCGCCACCAAGGCCACCACCGTCAGGTCGGCGGCCAGCAGCAGCTTGCCCACGGGCAGCCAGGCCAGCCTCAGCTTGAGGAGCCGGGCCACGATCTCAGTCCCCCCCGTGGTGGCCCCCTGGAGGAAGGTGATCCCCATCCCCACCCCCAGCACCACCCCGCCGATCACGCAGGCCAAAAGGGTATCCTCCATGGGCGGGAACTCATAGACCAGGGGATACAGGTCGATCAGCAGCGACGACGCCGTCATGGCAAACAGAGAGCTGACCAGCATATGCCCGCCCAAAAACTTCCACCCCAGCAGGAACAGGGGGATGTTGAACACGATGACCAGAGTCCCCACAGGGGCCTGCGGGAAGAAGAAATTCACCATCTGGGCAAGTCCCGTAACGCCGCCGAAGGCGATGCCGTTGGGCACGAAAAAAGCGTCAAAGGCCAGGGCGTACACCGCCGCGCCCACCAAAATGAGCAGATAATTTTTCAGCAGCTGGGCCGGGGTGCGCTTCATGTCCTCACTCCTTTAAAACAGAGATATTTGCTCCTCGCCCTTGTCCTCCGGCTTGAGCACAGCCCCCATAATGGGCAGGGATTTGGCCCGGTAGCGGGCAAGGTTGGCGCCGGACATCTCCCCCGCCGGCCGGACAAAGTCCACCTTTCGCTTGGGCTTCAGGGTCATCACCCCCACCCCCTGGGTGTTCCGGGTGGTCTTGGGGGCCAAAACGGCGGTGTGGAACACCACGCAGCGGTTCTCGCTGGAGACCACCGCCAGCTCCATATCCTCCTTCAGCAGGAAGGCCGCCGCCAGGGGCGACTTGTCCGAGTATGCCCCCGTCAGCTTTTTCCGCCGCGTCTGGGTCCTGTAGGCGGAAAGCTCCACCCGGGCCGCCTTGCCGTTTTCAAAGAAAAACAGCAGGTGCCCGGAATAATCACTGGTGATACAGGCCCATACCACATTCTCCCCCGGGTCCATTCCCAGCTTGGTAGGCAGATAATCCCCCAGCACACTGGCCTTGGCGTCGTCAAAGTCGGCAAGCCGGGTCTTGTAGCACTGTTGCGCATCGGTAAACACCAGCAGCTCGTCCCGGTTGGCGGCGGTCCACTGCTGGCTGGGGCCGTCCCCCTCCTTGTACTTCTGGTCGCTGGCCATCCGCAGGGACTGGGGGGTGATCTTCTTTAAGTATCCCTCCCGGGAGAGGAATACATTCACCGGATAGTCCGGCGTCTCGTCCTCCCCCTCGTCCTCCGCCGCGGCCTGGTACTCATAGACGATCTCGGTGCGCCGGGGGGAGGGATACTTCTTCATCACGTCCTTCAGCTCTCCGGCAATGATGGTCTTGACCCTCTGCGGGTGGTCCAGAATGTCCTGTAAGTCCTCGATCTCCTTTTCCAGGTCGGCGGTCTCGGCCACCCGCTTGAGGATATACTCTTTATTGATATTCCGCAGCCGGATATCCGCCACAAACTCCGCCTGGACCTGGTCGATGCCGAACCCGATCATCAGATTGGGGATGACCTCCGCGTCCAGCTCGGTGTCCCGGATGATCTGGATGGCCTTGTCGATATCCAGCAGGATCTTCTTCAGGCCCTTCAAAAGGTGGAGCTTATCCTTTTTCTTCTTCTGGATGAACCAGGTCCGCCGCCGGACCCCCTCTATCCGCCAGGCCACCCACTCACACAGGATCTCCCTGACCCCCAGGACCCGGGGCATCCCGGCGATCAGAATATTGAAATTGCAGGCGAAAGCGTCCTGAAGGGCGGTGGACTTAAAGAGTTTGGCCATCAGCTTCTCCGGGTCGGTCCCCCGCTTGAGGTCGATGGTCAGCTTCAAACCGGAAAGGTCGGTCTCGTCCCGCATATCGGCGATCTCTTTCAGCTTCCCCGCCTTCACAAGCTCGGTGACCTTGTCCATAATGGCCTCGGCGGTGGTGGTGTAGGGAATTTCATAAATTTCGATGACGTTCTCTTCCTTCACGTGCCGCCACTTGGCCCGGACCTGGAAGGAGCCCCGCCCGGTGGCGTAAATGTCCGCCATCTGTCCGCCGTCGTAGAGAAGCTGTCCCCCCGTGGGGAAGTCGGGGGCCTTGAGAATGGAGAGAAGGTCGCAGTTCTCATCCTTCATGTAGGCGATGGTGGCCTCGCACACCTCCCCCAGGTTGAACCCGCACAGGTTGGAGGCCATGCCCACCGCGATGCCCTGGTTGGCGGACACCAGCACGTTGGGGAAGGTGGTGGGGAGCAATGAGGGCTCCTTCATAGAGCCGTCATAGTTGTCCACAAAATCCACCGTATCCTGGTCGATATCCCGGAAAAGCTCCTGGCAGATGCCGTCCAGCTTGGCCTCGGTATACCGGCTGGCGGCCCAGGCCATGTCCCGGGAGTAGACCTTACCAAAGTTACCCTTGCTGTCCACAAAGGGGTGCAGCAGCGCCCCGTAGCCCCGGGAAAGCCGTACCATGGTGTCGTAGATGGCCGCGTCGCCGTGGGGGTTGAGCTTCATGGTCTGGCCCACGATGTTGGCCGACTTGGTCCGGGCCTTGGTGAGAAGGCCCATATCATACATGGTGTAGAGAAGCTTCCGGTGGCTGGGCTT
>CANPNN010000075.1 GCA_947575475.1 uncultured Pseudoflavonifractor sp. | reverse complement strand
AGCTCTCCCGGGACCAGCTGGAGGCCCGGTTTATTGCCCAGAGGGTCCGGGAGCTGCTGGACGAAAAATTTCCTGTCTCCGACGGGGAGGGGGGAGTGCGGCCTGTGGGGCCGGAGGACATTGTGATCCTGCTCCGCTCCCCCGGCTCCGTCCTTTCCTATTATGCTGGGGCTTTGGGGGAGCAGGACATCCCCTGGTCTGCCGAAGGGGCGGGGGATTTCTTTGCCGCCACCGAGATCCAGGTGGCTTTGTCCCTCCTTCAGATCGTGGACAATCCCCGCCAGGACGTGCCCCTTATCGCGGCTTTGCGCTCGGCGGTCTACGGCTTTTCCGCCGACCGGCTGGCCCGGATCAGGGCCGCCGCCCCCGACGAGGACTTCTATACCGCCCTCACCCGGGACGGGGGAGAGGACGTGGGGGCCTTTTTGGAGGAGCTGAACGCTCTCCGCCGCCAGGCGGGGGATCGGAGCTGCGCCGAACTTCTGTGGCAGGTCTATGACGGGGCTAACCTGCTGGGGATATACGGGGCCATGGACGAGGGGGAGACCAGGCGGGCCAACCTGCTCCTGCTGGCCCAGCTGGCCCGGGACTTTGAGGCGGCGGGCCACAAGGGCCTCTTCGGCTTTCTCAGCTACCTCCGCCGCCTGGAGGAGGACGGACGCTCCCTGGTCCTCCCCAATATGGGCAGCGCCGGGGGCGGGGTGCGGATCATGAGCATCCACCGCTCCAAGGGACTGGAATTTCCCGTGGTCCTGCTCGCGGGACTGTCCCGGCAGCTCAACAAGACCGACATGACCCAGCCCATGCTGTTCCATCCGGAATTGGGGGTGGGTCCCAAGCGGCTGGATTTGGAGCGGATGGTGGAGTACCCCACCCTGGCCCGGCTGGCGGTGGCGAAGAAGATGGAATACGAGCTGGCCGCCGAGGAGCTGCGGCTGCTCTACGTGGCCATGACCCGGGCCCAGGAGAAGCTGATCCTGTCCTGCGCCCTCACCCGGGGCTGGCGGGAGCTGGAGAAGCTGCTGCCCTCGGCGGGGGTCCCGGTGGAGCCCCAGGCCCTTCTGGACTGCCAGACCCCGGCCCAGTGGGTCCTGCTCCCCGCGCTGGCCCGGCCCGAGGCCGAGGGCTACCGGGACGGCCTGTTCCAGCCCCCGGTGTCCCCCGGCACCGATTTTGGCCCATCCTGGGACATTCGGTGGGTGGAGGCCGCCCCCTTTGCCGAGGCTCCCAAGAGACGGCGGAGCGTCCAGAGGGTGGAGGAGACGGCCCGGACCGGGGAGGAGCTTTTGGCGGCCTTTACCTGGACCTACCCCTATGCCGGGGATGTGGAGCTGCCCTCCAAGCTCACCGCCACCCAGCTCAAGGGCCGGGAGCTGGACGAGGAGGCGGCCCAGGAGGCCCCCCGGCCCCCCAGTCCCCCCCGGTTTGACCGGCCCCGGTTTGCCGCGGAAAGGCTGGGGCTCACTCCGGCCCAGAAGGGCACCGCCCTCCACCTGGTGATGCAGTATATCGACTTTGACCGCTGCGGCAGCGTGGAGGAGATCTCCGCTGAGATATCCCGTCTCACGGAGCAAAGCTTTATCACCCCCCAGCAGGCGGAGGCGGTGGAACCGGAGAAGATCCGATCCTTCTTTGCCTCGGACTTGGGCCGGGAGGCCATGTCCTCCGGCGCCCTCCGGCGGGAGTTCAAATTTTCCATCCTGTCCCCGGCCCGGCGGTACTACCCCCAAGCGGGGGAGGGAGAGCAGGTCCTTCTCCAAGGGGTGGTGGATTGTTACTTCGAGACGGGGGCGGGGATCACCGTGGTGGACTTCAAGACCGACCAGGTGTACGGAGAAAGGCTTTTGGAGCGGGCGGAGGAGTACCGCCCCCAGCTGGAGGCCTACGGGGAGGCCCTGGGGGAGATCACGGGGAAAGCGGTCTGCCGGAGGGTGCTGTGGTTTTTCTCCGAAGAGCGGGCGGTGGAGGTGTGACGGCCCTGGCCTGGAAGGGCTGGCGAATTTGCAAGGGAAGAAGAGAGTATCGTCAAGTCGACTGTTGGGAGGACAAGATGGACAGACCTGTTGTAACGCTGTTTATGCTGATGTCTGTGGATGGAAAAATCAGCACGGGGGCGTCCGACGATTTGGATGTGGACAAGGATTTTCCTAAAATTGCGGGAGTGAAGGAAGGATTGCATCAATATTATGAGATCGAGCAGACGACAGATCTGTGGTCGCTCAACTCCGGAAGGGTGCAGGCCAAGATCGGGGTCAACAGGGCGAAGACGCCCGATAAAACGCCGGTCTCCTTTGCCGTGATCGACAACAGGCATTTGACGGAGCATGGGATACGCTATTTCTGCGCTTTGTCAAAGGAGTTTGTGCTGATCACATCCAACGAAAAGCACCCGGCCTTTGAGGTGGAGGAGGAAAATCTCCACATCATATATCAAAGAGAGTTGTCGCCCGAGGACGCGCTGAGAAGGCTGAAAAGGGAATATGGCTGCGAGAGGATCACGCTGCAGACCGGCGGCACGCTGAACGGACTGTTCCTGCGTGAAAAGCTGATCGATCATATCGACATTGTGGTGGCGCCTATACTGATCGGGGGCAGGGATACCTCCACACTGATCGACGGAAGATCCCTGCTGTCGGAAGGGGAATTGTCAGAATTGGGTGTGCTGAAGCTGCGGGAATTCGATGTTTTGGAGAACTCATATCTGAGACTGCGCTATGAGGTGATCCGCTGACAGCTTTCGGCGGCGGGCTCTTGCGGGCGCCGGAGCATTGTGGTATCATAGAGATGAAGACGGTTCCTTACATTTGAAGGGAGGAGACAGGTATGTTGGATCCCGGCCAGATGCAGAAGGGGAAAATGAACGCCGAGCTTATCATGGGGGAGACCCAGCCCTATCTCACCGGGGCGGAGAAGAAGGCCTTGAAGAAGGCCGAGGCCGCCGAGCGGGCCTTCCGGGTGGCGAAGGGCTATGAGAAGGAAGGCTTTTGGGACAGGCTGCGGCGGAGATTTCAAAAGCGGGGATAGAGCGAAAAAATTGCTTGCTTTTTTGGAAAAAGTGTGCTATCCTATCATAGCGTTTATCAGGCGTGGAGGTTTGCTGCGCCGCTTCAGCCCGGAACGAGAAAGAGGTGAACATCATGAAGGAAGGAATCCATCCCGACTACAAGCACACCACCATCACCTGTGCCTGCGGTAATGTGATCGAGACCGGCTCCACCAAGGAGAATATCCGCGTGGAAGTCTGCTCCAAGTGTCACCCCTTCTTCACCGGCAAGCAGAAGATGGTGGACACCGGCGGACGGGTCAGCCGCTTCAACAAGAAGTTCGGCTTCGACAAATAAGAAGTGGGAAAAGAAGGGCCTGTGCCGGGTACGGCATAGGCCCTTTTGCATAGAATAGATGGAAAACCCCATAAAGGAGGAGCCGTTTATGAAAAAAATCGCTATCGAAGACCTGAACATCAATCTGCCCCAGATGCTGGAAAAGCGCTGGGCGCTGCTCACTGCGGCGGACGGGGAGGGGTGCAACCCCATGACCGTGAGCTGGGGAGGGATGGGGCAGCTTTGGAACCTCCCGGTGGTCACCGTCTACGTCCGGCCCCAGCGGTATACCAAGCCCCTGATGGATGCGGAACAGTATTTCTCCTTGACATTCCTGCCGGAGGAAAAGCACGATGTTTTGGCCCTTTGTGGGGCAAAGAGCGGCAGAGACATAGATAAGGTAAAGGAAATTGGCTTGACAGTTATGGGCGATGAGAAGGCCCCCTATTTTGCCGAGGGAGAGCTGACCTTCATCTGCCGGAAGGTCTATGAGCAGGACATGGCGGGGGAGTGCTTTACGGACCCCGCTGTGGACGCGAAAAATTATCCGGGGAAGGACTACCACCGGATGTATGTGGGCGAGATCGTGGCGGTGCTGGAGAAGTAAAACAGGTTCTATGGAGGTACTATGTTCGATAAAACCTTTGACGAGCAAAAGATCAACCGGGCGGTGCTGGCGGGGCTGAATTCCCCCGTTTTGAGCCGGGAGCAGAACGCCACCGAGGAATCTCTGGAGGAGCTGGAGGCTCTTTTAGAGACCGCCGGGGGCGTCTGCGTGGGCACCATCCTGCAAAATAAGAACACCCCTGACCCCCGCACCTTTCTGGGGGAGGGGAAGGTGGAGGAGCTGAAGGGGCTTTGCGAGGCCGGGGAGGCCGACCTGGTGGTCTTTGACAACGACCTTTCCCCCTCCCAGCAGCGGGTGCTCACCGAGACTCTGGGGGTCCAGGTGCTGGACCGGTCGGCCCTCATTCTGGATATCTTTGCCCAGCGGGCAAGGACCAGCGAGGGCCGCTTACAGGTGGAATTAGCCCAGTATAAATACCTGCTGCCCCGGCTGACCAGCATGTGGAAGCACCTGGAGCGGCAGGAGGGAGCCATCGGGACCCGGGGCCCCGGCGAGACCCAGCTGGAGACCGACCGGCGGCTCATCCGCAAGAAGATCACCAAGCTGGAGGAGGAGCTGAAGGAGGTCCGGCGCATCCGGGCCACCCAGCGGGCCCGGCGGGAGAAGAACGAGGTGCCGGTGGTGGCCATCGTGGGCTACACCAACGCGGGAAAATCCACTCTGCTCAATCATTTGACGGGGGCGGGGATCCCCGCCAATGACCGGCTCTTTGACACCCTGGACACCACCACCCGGACCCTGGAGCTCTCCGACACCTGCTCGGTGCTCATCTCGGACACGGTGGGCTTTATCTCCAAGCTGCCCCACCATCTGGTGGAGGCCTTCAAGGCCACCCTGGAGGAGCTGGAGTACGCCGACCTGCTCCTCCATGTCATCGACGTGTCCGACCCCCTGTGGCAGGAGCAGGCCCAAGTGGTGGAGCGGCTCATCACTGAGCTCAACGCCAGCGGCACCCCCCGGATCGACGTGTTCAACAAATGTGACCGTTTAGAGGGGGATATCCTGCCCCATGGGGAGGATATCGTGACCCTGTCGGCCAAAACAGGGGAGGGAGTTCCCCTCCTGCTGGACAAGCTGAGGAAGCGGCTGGACAAGGGCACGGTGCGGGTAAAGTTGGCCCTGCCCTACGGCCAGGGGGGCTTGGTGGACATGCTCTACCGGGAGGCTAAGGTGGAGAAGGTGGAGTACGGCGAGAGCATCGAGGTGGAGGCGGTGTGCACCCCCAAGGTGCTGGGACAGGTGCGAAACTATGTCACCGAGGGCTGGAAGCCCGCCAAGGAGCCCTGGGAGGATTAAACCAGCCGGAGGAGCCGGAGCCCGACGGCCAGCCCGGAGGTGAAGGCGGCCTCCAGCTCCAGGGAATCCGCGACGGTCTTCATGTCGAGGAAGAGCTCCAGCTCCTTTTTCTCCGGGGCGTTCAGCAGGGCCTGAAGGCGGTCGCGGGCGGCCTGGGCGCAGGTCAGGTTGGACTGGTATTCCTCGGGGTCGTCGATGTATTGGAGAAAGAGATCGTTTTTCATGACATATTGGTATAGGGCGAGAATTGTGTCTGACATGGAAGTTCCCCCTTCACTGTTTACGACCGAACGGTCGCCTTACGGCAATTATATACGACCAAACGGTCTATGTCAAGAGGAGAGAAAAAATTATGGCAACATTTTCAGAACGCCTCCTCCTTCTGAGGAATGAAAAGAAATTCACTCAGGCGGCTGTTGCTAAGGCGACAGAGATCACAAGCAGAACATATCAGCGCTATGAAGCGGGGGAGCGGGAGGCGACGGTGTCCGTTCTGATCCACATGGCGGATTTTTATGGGGTCAGTATTGATTACTTAGTGGGGCGGTCGGATCAACGGTAATGTTCCCACCTTGGAATGTGGACAAGCCCTGAGGGATCATTCTTTCCCGAAAGAATGACCCCTCAGACTCCCCAAGAAAGGGCCCAAGGGGGGAGAGTTTCGACTCTCTCTCCCCCTGGACCCCCTCTTTGGAAACTCCCCGGAGCTGTTCTGGCGGAAGGTTATTTACCCCAGCGGCTTACTCCGTTACGCCGCCGGGGTTCGGACGGTTGGTGTTTTGATGGGGTGGGTCCATGCCCCAGGGTCCTAAGGGCCTAAGGTCAAGGGCTGGGCGAGGGGAATATCGGCCCTTATGTGTTTATGTTTGGGGCCGTGTTTGGGGTTGAAGGATGGGGACCGTCATCCGTTTGGCCCAGAAGATAATCGGCGGAGACGTGGAAATAGTCGCAGAGGAGGCAGAGCTTTGGAAGGGAGGTGATTTTTGTGCCCTTCTCCATCTCGCTGATTTGGTTGACGCTGACTCCAATGGCATCTGCTACAGCCTTTTGCGTTTCCTTGCGGGATTTTCGCAGTTCACGCAGTCGGAGGGAAAACTTTTCTTGTGAAAACATAAAATGACCCCCTTGACAAATCACCTGGTGGGTGATATAATTTAATCACCTGGGAGGTGAGTATGTGGATTTCTTAGAAACCCTGTTTTTTGACTTGGCAGAGGAAAAAGAACCCGACAC
>CANPNN010000074.1 GCA_947575475.1 uncultured Pseudoflavonifractor sp. | reverse complement strand
TAAATGTCAGGAATAAAGTCTTTTCCCGCCTTGTTGATCTCCTGAAACACCTGTTCTGCAAGCTTAGTGTCCCGAAAGTCTTTCAGGCTCCTTATGGAAAGAGATGCTATTTCAAATGTAGGCATGTATGCCATTACTTCACCCCGATTTGTATTATCACGTTAGCGGCGTAGGCTATATCCAGGCAGCTTCTTGGGGGGTGGATCCTCCTGCAAGATATCAGCAAAAATCCTCCGGGTATTCCTCCCGCAGTTCCTTCATCAGCTTCTGGTCCTCCTTGGAGGTGAACTCCAGCTTTTCGTACATGTCGGGCCTTCTCCGCTTGGTGCGGAGGATGGCCTGCTTCCGCCGCCATTTTTCCACAAAGGCGTGGTTGCCTGAGAGGAGGATGGGGGGGACCTTCCTGCCGTGCCACTCCTCGGGGCGGGAATATTGGGGGTACTCCAGAAGGCCGTTCCAGTGGCTCTCGTTCTCGAAGCACTCGGGGTCGGGAAGTACCCCGGGGACCAGGCGGCTCACCGCGTCGGCCACCGCCATGGCGGGGATCTCCCCGCCGGTGAGGACGAAGTCCCCCAGGGAGATCTCCTCGTCCACACACTCCTCGATGAACCGCTCGTCGATGCCCTCGTAGTGGCCGCAGACCAGGATCAGGTGGTCGTAGTCGGCGGCCAGACGTTTGGCGTGGGCCTGGGTGAAGGTGGCGCCGGCGGGGGAGAAGTAGATGGTGTGGCCGGGGCCGAAGGAATCTACTACGTGTTTCCAGCACTGGTAGAGGGGGTCGGCCTGCATCACCGCTCCCCGGCCGCCCCCGTAGGGGTAGTCGTCCACCTGCTTCTGCTTGTTGAGGGTGTAGTCCCGGATCTGGTGGGTCTCGATCCGGAGAAAATCCCTCTCCTGGGCCCGGCCAAGGATGGACTCAGACAGCACATCCCCCACCGTCATATCAAAAAGCGTTAAAATGTCGATCCTATACATCGGTTTCCAGCCCCTCGATGAGATTTACCCTGATAAAGCCCAGGTCTACATTGGTCTCCGCCACAAAGGCGGGGACGGCAGGGATCATATATCCCTTGGCGCCGCCTTTCACCACATAGACATTGTGAGCCGGAGGGGTGAGGATATCCTCTATTGTACCCAGCTTTTCCCCGGTGGCGGCATTCAGTACATCCAGTCCCATAAGGTCGGCCAGGAAATGCCGTCCCTGGGGCAGCTTGGCGTCCGCACGGGCGACAGACAGAGTTTTGCCCTTTAGCTTCATGGCGGCCTCTACCGTGTCCACGCCGTCGAAACGGATGAGCACATTGGTCTTATCTACCCGGACAGAGAGGGCTTTCAAAGGCTTGTCCTCCAGATAGAAGGTATGGAACTGCTTGAGGTATTCGGGGCTGTCGGCCCAGGGAACTACCTTCACCTCACCTTTGACCCCGTGGGTGTTGACGATCTGGCCTGTCTCTAAAAATTGATGTTTCATGGGTTTTCCCCCTGAAAAAGTGGTTGAAGCGCAAAAGGTCTGTTTGGGCGCAGATAAGAAAAAACGGCGGGACTTACCCCGCCGCTTCCTCCATTCAGTCGGTGATGTCCACGGAGACTCTGGTCCCCTTCCGCTGGCCTACGGAGCGCATGAGGACACGGATCCACTTGGCGATGCGGCCCTGGCGGCCGATCACCTTGCCCATGTCCTCGCTGGCAACCCGCAGCTCCAGAAGGACCTCGCCGTCGCCCTCCCGCTCAGTTACCACCACCTGGTCGGGGTAGTCCACCAAGCTTTGGGCAATGTAGGTGAGGAGCTCTTTCATCTGGTGTGTTCCTCCCTCTTAGATAGCGCCGGCTTTTTTCAGCAGAGCCTTCACCGTCTCGGTGGGCTGAGCGCCGGTCTTGATCCAGGCCTGGGCGCGCTCGGCGTCCACCTTCAGCTGGGCGGGTTCGGCGGTGGGATCGTAAGTGCCGATCTCCTCGATAAACCGTCCGTCACGGGGGTAGCGGGAATCAGCCACCACGATGCGGTAGAAGGGAGCCTTCTTAGCGCCCATACGGCGCAGACGAATTTTGACCATTATTTTCACCTCCATAAAGAATGTCGTTCAAATATCTGGAAACATCGCAGAGGATGCTTGCCAACGATTCTTGAGACGGCGCAGGCGCTTGCCACTCAGAAGGGGAAGCCGCGCCGCATCCCTCTGCCGCCGCCCATGCCGGGCAGACGACCCTTTTTGGCCAGCTTTCGCATCCGGGGATCGTTTATCTGTTTGGTGAGCTGGCGCATGGCTTCGAACTGCTTCAAAAGACGGTTCACATCCACTACCTGGACCCCGGCGCCGGCGGCGATCCGCTTCTTCCGGCTGTTGTTCAGCAAATCGGGTTCCTCCCGTTCTGCGGGGGTCATGGACAGGATAATGGCCTCGGTGCGGCCAAGAGCGGAATTGTCCAGACTGGCCCCCTCCAGGGCCTTGGCGTCCACCCCGGGAAGCATTCCGGCAATGTCGCTGAGGGAGCCCATATTCTTCATTTGGACTAACTGGTCGTAGAGGTCGGTAAGAGTAAATTTGTTCTTCCGGAGTTTTTCCTGCAGTTCCATGGCCTTTTTCTGGTCGAAATTCTCCTGGGCCTTTTCAATGAGGGAGAGAATGTCGCCCATGCCCAGGATCCGTCCCGCCATCCGGTCGGGGTGGAAGATCTCCACCTGGTCCAGCTTTTCGCCGGTGCCCACAAACTTGATGGGTTTTCCGGTCACGGCCTTAATGGATAGGGCCGCGCCGCCCCGGGCGTCGCCGTCCAACTTGGTGAGCATCACGCCGGTGAGATCCAGTGCGTCGTCAAAGGCTTTGGCGGCGTTTACCGCATCCTGGCCGATCATGGCGTCTACCACCAGAAGGATCTCGTCAGGGTCTACCGCGTTTTTGATGTCCTGGAGCTCTATCATCAGCTCCTCATCCACGTGGAGCCGCCCTGCAGTATCCAGAAAAACCAGGTCGCTGCCATGCTTTTTTGCGTGCTCCACGGCAGCCTTGGCGATGTCCACCGGATCCACCTGTCCCATCTGGAACACGGGGATATCCAACTGAGAGCCTACCACCTCCAACTGCTGAATGGCGGCGGGGCGGTATACGTCGCAGGCGGCAAGGAGAGGCCGCTTGCCCTGCTTCTTCATCAGGCCCGCCAGCTTGGCGGAGTTGGTGGTCTTGCCCGCCCCCTGAAGGCCCACCATCATGATGACGGTGGGGGGCTTGGAGGAGATGGCCAATTTGGCGTCCTCCCCTCCCATGAGGGAGGTAAGCTCCTCATTGACGATCTTCACGATCATCTGGGCGGGGGAGAGGGACTCCAGCACATCGGTCCCAACGGCCCGCTCTGATACTCTGGCTACAAAGTCTTTTACGACCTTGTAGCTCACGTCGGCCTCCAGCAGAGCCATGCGGATCTCCCGCATAGCCTCCTTTACGTCGGCCTCGGTAAGACGACCCTTGCCCCGGAGCCGCTTGAATGCGTTATTCAGCTTTTCGGTCAATCCCTCAAAGGCCATGGGGTCACTCCTGCTTCAGCGTTTCCAGCACAGAGGAGATGCTTTCGGTCAATGTCTCGATCTCGCTGTCCTGATAGAGCTGGTCGTTGCGTTTGCGAATGGCCTCCACGCTGGAGAGGAGGTCTTTGAGTTGATCCTGCATCACATGGAAGCGGCGGATGATACCTGTTTTGTCCTCCAACTCGGTAAGGGCGGCCTCGGCCCGGACGATCACGTCCCGAACCCCCTGTCGGGAGATGCCGTAATTTTCGGCGATCTCAGAGAGGGAGAGATCCTCGTTGTAGTAAAGATCGTAAAATTCCTTCTGCCGGTCGGTGAGCGTATCGCCGTAGAAATCGTACAGCAGCGCCATACGGTAGGCCTGGTTTTTCACGTGGCTCCCTCCTTTGGAAGTGCATTGTAAAGCTTTATAACTTTACAATGAAATAATGATACAACATTTTGTGTCGCTTGTCAAGAGAAAAACTGCATCATGGGTGGAAAAAAAGAAAAAATTTGCCTTGCCAAGAGAGGAAAAACCTAGTATAATACATACCTGACAAGAGAATATGCCGGTGTGATGGAATTGGTAGACGTGACGGACTCAAAATCCGTTGGGCTAATCCCCCGTGTGGGTTCGAGTCCCACCACCGGCACCAGCTCAGAAATTCCCATCACCGTTCCGTTTCCGCCTGCGGCGAAAACTGCACTATGATGGGAATTTCTTTGTTTCCCCACAAAAGCTGAGGGCCGCTTTTACGGAGGCCCCATAAAGGCATTCCATCACCGCGACCTTTTCGGCTTCGCCGAAAACTGCGCTATGATGGGAATTTTTTCGCTTTCCGCCCGAAGCGGAGGGCGGCTTCAGGCGGAGAAAGGACAAGGTCAAGGACTTGTGGAGGGCGGTTATGTGTACAGGACCGAGGAAACAGGAGCCCGAAGAATATCAGATGTATCCCCACAAAAATATAAAGGCCGTTGGAGGGCTCTTTTTTGGCTGCTGGTGGCTCTTTATGGCCTATATGATTTTTTCCTCCCGGAAGGAGGGGATGGCCTCCTATGTTATGGCGTATGGCTTTTTTGCCTTTGGCACACTGGCCGTCATTCATACGATCTGCGATATCGTACGGACAAAGTTTGTCGTGGATGATGGGATGGTTACGCGGTATTTTCCGTTTGCCCCGCCAAAAACCTATGATATCCGTGAAATAACGAAGGTGGCCGTCCACCGGGGAAGGGGCGGAATATGGAGCTACCGGGTATATATTGGAAAAAAGAAAATTTTTGAGCTGGACGACACGATGATGAACCTGGGTTTATTTCTGACAACGCTTCAAGAGCGGCAGGTGCCCTTTGAGAGCAGTATACTATAAAAAGACAGGGGAGACAGCTTATGAATTACCGCAGATTGGGAAAGACCGGGCTGATGGTCAGCGAGATCGGCTTGGGGGGCGAGTGGCTGGAGCGGCACAATACGGAGGAATGCGCGGCGGTGATCCGCCGGGCGGAGGAGCTGGGGATCAACATCCTGGACTGTTGGATGAGTGAGCCCAATGTCCGTTCCAACATCGGCAAGGCCCTGGTCGGCTGCCGGGAGAAGTGGTTTATCCAGGGTCATATCGGTTCCACCTGGCAGGGAGGGCAGTATGTCCGCTCCCGGGATGTGGATCGGTGTGAGGAGGCCTTTCAGGACCTTCTCACCCGGCTTCAGACTGACTACATCGATCTGGGCATGATCCATTTTGTGGACACGGAGGAGGACTGGGAGAAGGCTTTCTACAGCCCCTATCTGGACTATGTGAAGGGACTGAAGGAGAAGGGGACCATTCGCCACATCGGCATGTCCACCCACAATCCCGCCATGGTGAAGAGGGCGGTGGAGAGCGGGGTGGTGGAGATGGTCCTGTTCAGCGTGAACCCGGCCTTCGATATGCACCCCCCTGTGGATGATCTGGATACCTATTTTGACTGGGAGAACTATCAGGATGGCCTGGGAGGCATTGACCCCCAGCGGGCCGAGGTCTACCGGCTCTGTGAGCAGAACGACGTGGGCATTACGGTGATGAAGCCCTACGCCGGGGGACGGCTTTTTGACGCCAAGATGTCCCCCTTTGGAGTGGCGCTGACTCCGGTGCAGTGTATCCACTACTGCCTGACCCGGCCCGGGGTGGCGGCGGTGATGGCGGGGTACGACACCCCGGAGCAGGTGGCAGAGGCCGTGGCCTACGAGACGGCCACCGACGAGGAGAGAAATTACGCCCAGGTCCTGGCCGGAGCCCCCCGGCACACCTTCGTCCAGGGGGAGTGCACCTACTGCGGCCACTGCAAGCCCTGTCCAGTGGACATTGACATCGCCATGGTGAACAAGTATTACGACCTGGCGACCATGCAGCCGGAGGTCCCCGCCACGGTCCGGGCCCACTACCTGGCCCTGGCCCACCACGCGGACGAGTGCATCGGCTGCAAGGGCTGCGAGAGCCGCTGCCCCTTCGGGGTGAAGATCGCCCAGCGGATGGAGAGGACGGCGGAGCTGTTCAGGGCGAACTGATTCTTGGATTTTGCAGAGTAGGAGGCCATACTGATGAAACGGTTAGCCCCAGGCCAGGACCGCCGCCGTTACCCTGGAGGGGAGAGTTTCCGCATCGACCTCAATGGGGAGCGGGCGTTGCCGGAGGATTTTGACTATCTGGATTTCAGGGCGGACGGCTATATCCAGACGTGCCGGGGCCTTTTGGACCGGAATGGGGTGGAGGTGTTTCGACCCGATACCTATTGGGATGTGGAGCCTTATAACGGCCTGTTCAAGGTGCAAACAGAGAAGGGGTATGGCCTGCCGGACGGGGAGAAAAACCTTGTCGCGAAGCTGGCTTATGAGGAGATCTGGACCTTTCCTGCCCGGTCTGGGAGCAGGTCCGGACCGTCGCGGTGGACGGGACGGTGGTGGAATTGCAGACCTATGCCCTCAAGGATCACCGGGGTTATGAGGCAAACTGCGTGAAGCTGCGGGATTTGGCGAAATTCTGAACTTTCAGGTGTTTTGGGATCCTTAGCAG
>CANPNN010000073.1 GCA_947575475.1 uncultured Pseudoflavonifractor sp. | reverse complement strand
TACCAGGTGGACCAGAAGTACGCCCCTTCCCTGATCAGGGGGATCTTCCGGGGCGGCCGCCGGGGGATGGGGTGCTATGACATCCTGCTTACCGTCACACCCGGGGTGCTTCTCACCGTGCTGGGGGGAGCCCTCCAGATCGTGGTGGCCCTGGCCTGCCTGTCTGCCCCAGCCTATCTGGTGAAGCGGGTACTCTCGGTGACCATCGACTTTTTGGCGGGGGGCTTTTGGAGCTTTTATGGAGGCTTCCTCTTTTATGGAGCCCTGACCGTACTCAGCGAATGGAGGAACATCCGCGCCACCCCGGTGCGGAAGCTCTGCTTCCTGCCCCTGTTTCCCCTGTTTATGCTGACCTACATACCTATTTCGGTGGCGGCTCTGTTCCAGAAGGTGGAATGGAAGCCCATCGCTCACAAGTCGGTCCGCCAGCTGGACCAGGCGGCATGAGAAAAGAAGCGGCCCGGCGGTTATGATACCGCCGGGCCGTTTTTTATAGGGTTAGCCCCATCATCAGCTCTTTGGCCTCCTTGCCCGTCATGTGCTCCACGGTCATCTCCAAAATGCACATTCGGCCCAGGGATCCGGCGATCTCCTTCTCCAAGGCCTCGGGGGTTTCCTGGGGGCAGTATTTCCGTCCAAGCTCCCTCGCCGCCGCCTCTATGCCCTCACGGTCCCGCAGGATACGGACGGGACCGAAGACGATAACGCTCCGGTAATAGGTGGTGAACTCCGCCGGGACCACCTGGTCTTGGTCAATGATACAGAAGGAGGCCCGGCCATCCCGCTCCAAGGCGTCCAGCTTGTGGCCTGAGGTGGCGCAGTGGAAGAAAAGCTTCCCGTCTCTGTAGACGTAGCTCAGCGGCACAGCGTAGGGCCAGCCCCCGTCCCCGGTCACCGCCAGTACCCCCGAGGTGCCCCGGCTCAGGATGGCCCGGCACTCCTCCGGGGAAAGCTGTTGGCGGAAACAGCGCATTTCCCGAAACTCCATAAAAACACCTCCGTGATTTTTTACCATTATAATACATTCTCCTCTCCCTGTCACTTCCTGAGATTGACTTTTCCCCTCTTTTTGTTTACACTGATGTTGAAAGAGAAAGGATGTGCGCAAATGGAGATCGTGAACTTTGATACCTGGTTCCACCGCCAGAAATACGAATTTTTCAAGCCCCAGTCCTGGCCCTTCTGGTCGGTGACCTTCCCGGTGGATGTGACCGATCTTCACCGTTGGAGCAGGGAGCGGGGCCTGTCCTTTTACTATGCCCTCACCTTTCTGGTCACCAAGGCCATGGACAGCATCGACGCGTTCCACTATAAGGACCGGGGGGACTGCATCGTCTACCATGACCATCTGGTGCCCAGCTTCTCCGACCTGAAGCCCGGCAGTGAGGATTTTTACTTTGTCACCCTGGAGCCGGGGGAGGATATGGAGGATTTCTGCCGCCGGGCCAGGGAGACCAGCATGGCCCAGCGGGACTTTCTGGTCCCGGGCCCCTGGGATAATGACCAGTGCATCTATGTGAGCTGCCTGCCCTGGATCCCCTTTACCGCCCTGTCCAATGACAGGGACAGCGACCCCACCGATTCGGTGCCCCGGGTGACCTGGGGGAAATATGTCCCCGATGGCCGGGGGAGGGAGATCCTCTCCATGACCCTGAATCTGAACCACCGCCTGCTGGATGGGGTCCACGCCGGCCGGTTCTATGAGAGGCTCACCGCCCTGCTGGAGGAGTTATGATCCGGCAGGAGCGGCTGGGGGCCTATACCTACGCCTGGTCGGAGGACTGCTTTCCCCTGGGGGCCGACTCCCTGGCCCTGGGGGAGTTCTGCACGGTAAAGCCCCGGGACCGGGTGCTGGATCTGGGCTGTGGGGCGGGGCTGCTGCTCCTGCTCTGTGCCGGACGGGAGAGGGAACTCTCCCTTTTTGGGGTGGAAATAGATTCCGCGGCCGCGGAGCTGGCGCGGGAGAATCTGAAGCGCAATGCCCTGGGGGGAGAGATCAGGCAGGGGGACCTGCGGACCACCCCTCTTCCGGAGGACCTGGACCTGGTCGTCTCCAACCCGCCCTGGTATCCGAAGGGAACCGGGGCGGAGGGCGGACCGGGACGGATGGAGGGCTGCACCCTGCCCGAGCTGTGCCATGCGGCGGCAAAGGTCCTGAGGACAAGGGGCCGCTTCGCCCTGGTCCACCTCCCGGAGCGGCTGACCGACCTATTGACGGAGCTGCGAGGGGCGGGCCTGGAGCCCAAACGTCTCCAGCTCTGCCGGGGCAGGGTGGATAAGGCCCCCTATGCCGTCCTCATCGAAGCGGTAAAGGGCGGCCGCCCCGGCCTGACGGTGCTGCCGGATAAGCTTTCGTAGGGACCGATATCTCATCAGCCCGGCAGGACCACCTACAGGACCACAGGCCGCTGGGAACAGCAGCCCTTATGGCGAAAAGGAAATTGCGATGATAAGAAAGGGAGGGCGATCCCATGCCCGGAACGTTATATCTGGTCCCCACCCCCATCGGCAACCTGGGGGATATCTCCCGCAGGATGGCGGAAACCCTGGAGCAGGTGGATTTTATCGCCGCCGAGGACACCCGGGTGACCTTGAAGCTGCTGAACCACCTGGGGCTGAAAAAGCCCCTCATCAGCTATTACCGCCACAACACCGACGAGGCGGGCCGCCAGGTGCTGGACCGCCTGCTGGCGGGGGAGAGCTGTGCCCTCTGTACCGATGCGGGCACCCCCGCTATCTCCGACCCCGGCGAGGATCTGGTGGCCCTCTGTGCCCAAAACGACGTGCCGGTGGTGCCCCTGCCCGGCCCCTGCGCCCTCACCACCGCCCTCTGCGCCTCGGGCCTTCCCACTGCCCGGTTTGTCTTTGAGGGGTTCCTGCCCATGAACCGGAAAAACCGCCGGGCCCGGCTGGAGGTCCTGGCGGGGGAGGAGCGGACCATGCTCTTTTATGAGGCACCCCACAAGCTGACCGCCACCCTGGCGGACCTTGCGGCGGCCTTCGGGTCCGAGCGCCGGGTCTGTCTGTGCCGGGAGCTGACCAAGCTCCATGAGGAGATACTCCGAACCACATTGGGAGAAGCGGTGGAGCGGTATAAGACCGAGTCCCCCCGGGGGGAGTTTGTCCTGGTGGTAGAGGGGGCCCCTGCCCTTCGGGAGGAGTACACGTTGGAAGACGGCCTGGAGCGGGTGACGGCCCTTCTGGCCCAAGGTCTTTCCCGGAAGGATGCGGTGCGGCAGGCCGCCGGGGAGTTGGACCTTTCCCGGAAAGAGCTTTATAATGCGGCTTTGGAGCATTGATCCATTACAAGGGGATAGAAAAAAGAGTGCCCTGCCGAATTTCGGCAGGGCGCCTTCTTTACAGCTTGCACATCTCCCGCAGGCAAGGCCGGCAGATATTTTTGCCCTTGTAGCTCAGCACATCCCCCGCATCCCCGCAGAATACGCAGGAGGGTTCGTACTTGCGCAGGATCACCGAAGCGCCGTCTACATAGATCTCCAGGGAATCCTTCTCATCGATGTTCAAGGTCCGCCGCAGTTCGATAGGCAGTACGATCCGTCCCAGCTCGTCTACCTTTCTTACGATCCCAGTCGATTTCATAGGCCCATTCTCCTTTTCTTGGGATTCTCAATATTTCCCGAAAATTCCAAATTTTGTTACAATTTCCATTATAAAGGATTTCCCGTCGCTGTCAAGCGGATTTTGTCGAGGGGAAAAAGAGGACATACCTTTGGTTTTGGACGCATAGAGTGGGGAGGAAAGGGGTGGACAAGGTATGGCCATGTCGGTGATCTGGACAGGAATGGTGGCGGTTTCGGTGCTTTACGGCCTGTGGGCGGGCAACGGCTCTGCAGTGGCTGCGGGGGCGGTGGAGGGAGCTGCCGCCGCGGTGGAGCTGTGTCTTACGATGGCGGGTATCATGTGCCTTTGGATGGGGGTCATGGAGGTCATGAAGCGTTCGGGGTTGGCGGAGGCCCTCTCCCGGTTCCTGCGGCCCATCCTGGGCAGGCTCTATCCTGACTTCAGGCGGGACAAGGAAACCATGGATGCGGTTTCTGCCAATGTGTCGGCCAATCTGCTGGGGCTGGGGAACGCCGCCACCCCTCTGGGGATCCAAGCGGCCCGGCGAATGGCAAAAAAGACACCGGGGGTGGCCTCGGACAGCTTGTGTATGCTGGTGGTGTGCAACACCGCCTCCATCCAACTCATCCCCACTACCGTGGCCAGCGTGCGCCTGGCGGCGGGGTGCGCCACGCCTTTTGACATCCTCCCGACGGTATGGCTGGCTTCCGCCGTCTCGGTGGCGGTGGGAGTGCTGGCGGCAAAAATCATGGGAAGAGTTTGGAGGGGAAAAAAGCCATGACTCTGTTTTTTCAAATGGTAGTGCCCTTTACTATCGCCGCTGTTGCCCTGTGGGGCATGGTGAAACGGGTGGATGTGTATGACGCCCTTGTTCAGGGGGCGGGGGAAGGGCTGGGGGTGCTGGTGAAGATCATCCCCGCCATGGTGGCGTTGATGACGGCGGTATATATGCTCCGGGCCTCCGGGGTGCTGGAGGCGTTGGGGAGCCTGCTGGCCCCCTTCCTCACAAAACTGGGGGTGCCGCCGGAGACAGTGGGACTGCTCCTCATCCGCCCGGTCAGCGGCAACGCGGCCCTGGGGGTGGGGGCGGAGCTCATCTCCACCTATGGGCCTGATTCCTCCATAGGGCGGACGGCGGCAGTGATGCTGGGCTGTACCGAGACTACCTTTTATACTGTGGCCGTCTACTTTGGGGCGGCGGGGGTGAAAAAGACCCGGTACGCCATCCCGGCGGCTCTCTGCGCCGACGTGGCGGCCTTCCTGGCGGCGGCCTGGGCGGTAAAGTGGTGGTTTGGTTGAGGGCGGTTTTTTGCGTACAAACTGGGGGACCATTCTTTCTGGAAAAGAATGGTCCCCCAGTCTACGCAGTTGTAGAGTTGCCGTGCCCCATCGATCAAACAATTTATCCGGAGGTTTTTGCCTGAGCGCGGGCCATAAGGTCTGCCAGGGTGATATGGTCCACCACGCCGGCGACCGCCGCCGCGATCTGCTCCCAAACCTCCTGTGTGACGCATTGCGCTGCCCGGCCGCAGCAGCTCTTGTCCTCGGCGCAGCCCACAGGGGCCAGAGAGCCCTCCAGGACCCGCAGGATCTCCCCCACAGTGTATTCCTCCGGCTTCCGGGTCAGCAGGTAGCCGCCCCCCGCTCCCCGGACGCTGCGGACAAGGCCCGCACGGCCCAGAGGGGTGATGATCTGCTCCAGATATTTGTCGGAGATGTCCTGCCGCTGGGCCACGTCCCGGAGGGAGACAGGTCCCCTCCCTCCGGTGAGGGCGATATCCAGCATGAGCCGCAGGGCGTAACGGCCGCGGGTGGAGATTTTCATGGGAGGGCCTCCTTGCAAAAGCAGAGTAAAGAAATCGGTTTTCTATATCATACCACTTTTCTCTGAAAATGCAAGAAATTTCCCTCTTGACTTTAACGCAAAAAAGTGCTAAAGTAGCCGGTAGAAAGTGGGTGCGCAGTATGGGAAAACAAAATCACAATGGGGATACCTCCTATTACCGCTATTGGGATAGCGGCCTTTTGTGACGCCCTGAACGGACCTGCCGAGTGCGCGGTATAACGCGGCAGCCCGAGATGGGCCGCCGCGTTTTTTCGTCCCATAAAAACTGCAGAAAAGGGGAGATTTGTATGGTTATTATCATGAAGCCGGGCTTTACCAGGGAAGAGCTGGACCGGGCCATTCGGGAGATGGAGAAGAGCGGCGTGAAGGTGATGATCTCCAAGGGCACCGAGACCACCATTCTGGGCGCCGAGGGAAACGCCGCCGGCATCGACACCGAGAAGATGGAGTCTCTGCCCGGGGTAGAGCGGGTCATGCGGGTCAGCGAGCCCTACAAGAAGGCCAACCGGAAATACCACCCTGACGACACGGTGGTGGAGCTGGCCGATGGGGGCGCCGTGGGGGGCAAAAAGCTGCTGGTGGTGGCGGGGCCCTGCTCGGTGGAGAGCGAGGAGCAGATCACTGGCATCGCCAGGGCGGTGAAGGACACGGGGGCCAAGGCCCTCCGGGGCGGGGCCTTCAAGCCCCGGACCAGCCCCTACGCCTTCCAGGGTATGGGCTATGCGGGGCTGGATCTGTTGGAGAAGGCCCGGACCGCCACAGGACTTCCCATCGTGACGGAGCTTATGAGTACCGACGATGTGGACTACTTTGCCCAGCATGTGGACGTGATCCAGGTGGGTGCCCGGAATATGCAGAACTTTGACCTTTTGAAGCGGCTGGGCAAAGTAAACAAGCCGATTTTGCTCAAAAGGGGACTTTCAGCCACCATTGAGGAATGGCTTATGTCGGCGGAGTATATCCTGGCGGGGGGCAACCCCAACGTGATCCTCTGCGAGCGGGGCATCCGTACCTACGAGACCTTTACCCGGAATACCCTGGACCTGTCGGCGGTGCTGGCGGTAAAGCGGCAGAGCCACCTGCCGGTCATGGTGGACCCCTCCCACGCCTGCGGCCAGGCCTGGATGGTGGAGCGGATG
>CANPNN010000072.1 GCA_947575475.1 uncultured Pseudoflavonifractor sp. | reverse complement strand
ATGGAGCGGCTGACGCGGAATCCTGTGGTCCGGTTTGTCTGGGATATCGTGGACCTGTATTTTTCCAAGCGGGTGTCCCGCTCGGCGGCAGAGCTGGCCTATTTTCTGATCCTCTCCTTTTTTCCTGCCCTTATCTGTATCAATGCCGTCATTGGTACGCTGAACTTGGACGTGGTCTCCCTGCTGGAGGAGGCCGCCGTTATCATTCCGGAGGCCGCCCTGGCGGTGCTGACCGAATATGTGCGGTACATTACCACCAACCAGTCCCACGCGCTGCTGGTGGGCGGCATTATCATGATGCTGTTTTCCGCCTCCGCCGCCATGCGCTCTCTGATGAACGTGATGGACGACATCTATGAGCGGCGGGCTTACTCCGGCCTTTGGCAGATCGTTGCCAGCGTGGTGTTTTCGGTGCTGTTTTTGCTGACCATCTACCTCTCCTTGGTGGTGGTGCTGACAGGCAATTGGTTTTTTCATCTGCTGGAGGAGTTTATCCACCGCTTTCCCCGGCTGGCCCACGTGAAGCTGCCTTGGGAGTGGCAGTGGATGCGGTTTTTGATCTTGTTCTGTTTGGTGATGGCGGTGGTCATGCTGGTCTACCGGGCCACCGCCCCCCGGGGCCGGCCCCGGCCGCCCATTTTGACGGGAGCTTTTTTGGCCTCGGGGGCGTTGGTGCTGGCCTCCGTTCTGTTTTCTTACTTCATCGGCCTGTCCTCCCGGTACTCCCTGATCTACGGCTCCTTGGGGTCGGTGGTTATTTTGCTGGTGTGGCTTTACCTGTGCGGTAATATTATTATCTTGGGAAGCTGCTTCAACCGGGTGTGGTATGGACGGAAGCTGGCAAAACAAAAAACCTGAGACCGTCGGCCCTTGCAAATCCCCTGATCCCGCGGTATAATGAACTGTAAATAAAGGCGGATGCCCGCCGAATCTGAATGAGATGAGGAGCTGCCACTATGACGTACACCATGAATGTTGCCGGCTTGAAGCGAGACCTGCCCCTGTGCCCTGTGACAGACGAGCTGTACATTGCCGCCTTTGTCCTCTTTGGGGACGCAGAGCTTACAACGGCCTGCGCGGCAGAGCTTTTGAAGAGGATCCCTTCCGACAGCTACGACTATATGATCACCGCTGAGGCGAAGGGGATCCCCCTGATCCATGAGATGGCCCGCCAATCCGGAGCCGACTACTATTTTCTGGCCCGGAAGGGCTCCAAGGTCTACATGCGGGACCCTGTCCATGTGTCCGTCCGCTCCATTACCACCCTGCGGCAGCAGGACCTGTTTCTGGGGGCAGACGACTGCGAGAGGATGAAGGGCAAGCGGATCCTCATTGTGGATGACGTGATCTCCACCGGGGAGAGCCTCCATGCGCTGGAGAAGCTGGTGAAGGCCGCCGGGGGCGTGGTCACCGGCAAGGCCGCCATTTTGGCCGAGGGGGACGCTTTGGACCGGAAGGATATTACATTTTTGGCCCCCCTGCCCGTCTTTAATGCGGACGGTACGACTAAGAATTGATCAAAAACAAAAAACTCCGGGTATTCTTCTCGAGGAAGAATACCCGGTGTTTTTATATCCCAGTTACCGTTTCATATAATTCCAAAGGAGGGCCGCCGCCTCGCTGCGGACGGCGAGACGGGCGGGAGCGTAGTTGCCCGCGCTGTCACCGCCGATAATGCCCAGGCCCTGGCCCAGGGCCGCATAGCCCAGATCGGCCTCGGGGATGTCGGCGGCGTCGGCAAAATCACACCGGAAGATGCCGGGAAGCTGGGCGATGGGACCGTAGCCCTCGCTGTTCAGGAACATCTTCACCACCTCGGAGCGGGTGAGGACTCTGTCCTCCTGCCGCTCGGCCTTGGCGAGCAGGCCCTGGCGAACGGCGAAGTCATAAAGCGCGTCCACGTCCTCCGCGCGCAGGGGGTCATAGCGGTATCCGCTGACACTGGCCAGGAGGATGATGTAGTCCAGCTGGGTCAGGGCCTTGTCCGGCTGGGCCTTGCCGCCCCACCAGCCCACGCTGTACCGGGCCAGCTCCTCCAGAATTTCTTTGGCCCAGTGGCCCTCCAGGTCGTCGTAAGTCATTCGCTCCGGCTCGGCGGTCTCGCTCTTCACCAGCTCCCCGGTCTTGGCGTCCACCCCGGAGTACCAGGCGTCCCGGTCCCCCAGAGCGTAGCCGGGCTTCAGCGCGTTGTAGTAGGAATAGCCCGCATTGCGGAGAAGCTCGAACTCCCTGGTCATATCCAGGGCCACGGGGATCTCCATATAGGCAAGCTCCACGGGGAAACTTTGGCACCAGGCGTCCACGGCGGCCTCCCCGGTGATGAGTCCCTCGGCGGCATCAAAGCTCACCTCTTCATCAAAGCTTTTGGAAAAGCCCATGATGGACCCGTCGGCGGCGTCTACCTGAACGGAGAGGGAGTTGCCGGGGAAGAAGTAGCCGTTGACCTTCTGGGCAAAGGTGAAGACCCACACGGTGACGCCGGCGTCCTCATCGGGGGCGTTATAGACCTCGGTCTTGGCCAACTGGCCGGGCCAAAGGAGCTTCAGGAAGGCCTCGGCCTTTTCCTGGGCGGCTTGGGCGGTAAGGTATCTTGTCCCGTCCTGCCTTGTCCGGTAGGGATTGCTGCCCGACATGCTGAGAAGCTCTCCGGTCTTGGCGTTCAGGGTCACATAGCGGCGGCAGATCCCATCTTCGGTGTTCCTGCCATAAGACACCCGGGCGGTCACATCCCCGGTCTCCCGGTCCACAGAGTAGCTGGCCGAGCCCAAGGTATACTTATCCAGCCCCAGCTCTTTCCAGGCCTTGACCTTCTTGTCCAGGGCCTCTTTGTCCAGCACGTCCTCCAGCTTGGCTACCCCCTCCAGCTCGGTGGGGTTCAGAGTGGGCACAGAGGCTGCCCCATCCTCGGCCATGGCCTCGGTCTTCAGAGTGTTGTAGACCTTTTCCATATCCCCGCCGGCAACGCTGTCCTGCCGGCGCAGCCTGTCCCGCAGTTCGGTGAGGTTGACCAGTTCCCCGGTGGCGGCGTCCACATAAAATTCGTCGGTACCGTTGGGCAGATAGCGGAGCACCGCCCGGTTCTCCCCGTCGCCCTCCTTCAGCACATACTCCAGGCGCAGATCCAGGGTGGTCTTCAGCAGCTCCCTGGCCCGGTCGGCGGTGGTGGAGGTCTCAGGAGTGCCGGGCTTTCCGGCGTAGTCAGACACATCTCCCCGCCAGAACCGGGTCACCTCCCCATCGGAGAGCCGCACCCGGACATAGACGGTCATGGGGGAGGGCAGGCCGTTGAGCTCGACATTCCCCCGAAAGGAATATTCGGTAGCGGAGAGGGACTCCTCCCACTCATCGGAAAAGACGATCTTCTCGTTGTCTGCCAGGACCCGGCCCAGGAAGGCCTCGGCCCGCGTCTGAGCTTCCGCCCGGGTCATGGCGGGAAAGGTGCGGGCGCCTTTTTCTCCGGCCAGGATGGGCTCCGCCTTGTAGCTCCCCTCCCAGCGGTTGAGGGAGAGGACCTTTCCCGCGTCTGTGGCGGTGACGCTCAGTTCCCCGTCCTCATTCTTCCAGCTCAGGCTCCAGCGGGTGCCCAGAGCGGTCTCGTCGGGTTCGCCGTAAAACTCGGTGTACTCGTCTCCGATGCCAAGGGCCCCCTTTACGGCCAGGGTCACCTTGGCCAGCCGCTGGTCGGCGGACTCAGACGCCAGAGCGGGGACGGCCAGAGCCAGGGTCAGGGCTCCGGTGGTCAGTGCGGCGGCAAGCTTTCGTAGTTTCATGGTTCTCCTCCTTTTTTGGGCTTTGGCCCATCTCTATTTTTTAGACGAGAGAAAAAAGAAAAAGTTTCCTCCCTTTCAAAAAAATTAAAAATCGAAAATTTGTTCTTGACGAAATCGAACAAACGTTGTATAGTATAAAAAGAACAGACGTTCCATTCCCGGGCTGGGTATTAAGTGCCCGATTATTGGGACTGTGGATGTGGTAGAGTAAAACTATCAAATCCAGAGGAGGAGCTTTTGCCATGGATACCATTTATTATCATTTAAACGCCAAAAAAGTCAAGGTCAGCGGAGGTGCGGATCTGGTGACGCTGATACCGGTTGCCGCCCCCGGCTCCCCGGAGGGGCGGGGGGAGATCCTTGATTTTGCCCGGTGCCGCCAGCGGCTGGAGACAAAGCGGGCGTGGAAAGACCTGACCCGGGCGGCGCAGGAGGTCTCCTATGAGAAGGAGCGGGAGGAGGCCGCCGCGCCTCAAATCCCCATGACCCGCCGGGAACGGGTGGCGGGCTGGATGGAGCTGTGCGCGTCGGCGGCGGTGATCGCGGTGAGTGTGGCGGCGGCGCTGGCCTTTTTGCGGCTGCTATAAGGAAAAGGGCTTGCCCTCTTCCTACAAGTCTTGGCCTGCCGGCTGCCTCCTTTTTGTGCAAAAAGGAAAAAGACTGCAAAATGAAAAATTTTCTCTTGCCTTAAGAGCCATCTTCTGGTATCATAGCCCCTAATGAAAGGGGGAAGGACCATGACCGCCGCAGGACTGTTTAGCCGGAAGGAGCGTCGCCGTGGGAGTTTTCTTTCCCTTTTGGGTGGAGTTATTTTTTGAGACGACCATTTTTGGTCGTCTCTTTTTTTACCCATCCGAACCCCTCAGAAAAGGAGAGAACGTCATGACTACACCTGAAACAAAGCCCGTTGCCGTCACCGATGCGGACTACTCTTTGGAGCCTGTGCCCCAAACAGCCCGCAAAAAATTCTGGCCCATGTTCTTTATTATGCTGGGCTTCACCTTCTTCTCCGCCAGTATGTCGGTGGGAGCCAGTCTGGGCAACGGACTGGACTTCTCCGGGTTTGTCTGGGCGGTGCTGATCGGCAGCCTGATCCTCAGCGGCTACACCGGAGGACTTGGCTACATCGGAAGCGCCACGGGCATGTCCCTGGATCTGCTGGCCCAGCGGTCTTTTGGACGGGTAGGGTCCTACCTGCCCTCCTTCCTCATCAGCCTGACCCAGATCGGCTGGTTCGGCGTGGGCATCGCCATGTTCGCCTTTCCCGCCTCGGAGGTGCTCCATGTGAACCCCTGGGTGCTCATCGTGCTGGCGGGGGTGTGCATGACCTCCTCGGCCTACTTTGGGATCAAGGGCCTGGAGATCGTCAGCTATATCTCCGTTCCTCTCATTGCCATTCTGGGTATTTACTCCATGACCACCGCCACAGCGGCGGGGGGCGGACTGGTGGCCATTTTTGCCAAGAGCGCGGGAAGCATGACCCTCTTTGGCGGGGTGGGGCTGGTGATGGGCTCCTTCGTCAGCGGCGGTACTGCCACCCCTAACTTCACCCGGTTTGCCAACAACAATAAAAATGCGGTCGTCACTACCGTCATCGCCTTCTTCCTGGGCAACGCCCTGATGTTCGCCTTCGGCGCGGTGGGCGGCGCCTTTACCGGAAAGGACGACATCTTCTACGTCATGATCGCCCAAGGGCTGACCCTCCCCGCCCTTGTGGTGCTGGGTGCCAACATCTGGACCACCGCGGACAATGGACTCTACACCTGCGGGCTGGGTCTGTCCAACATCACAAAAATGCCCAAGCGGCCCATGGTCCTGGTATCCGGCGCGGTGGGTACGGTATGCTCGGTATGGCTGTATAACAACTTCATCTCCTACCTGAACATCCTTAACGGCACCCTGCCTCCCTTGGGCGCCCTGATCATTCTGGACTACTTCCTCCACAAGGACAACTACAAGGCCGGCTCCGCTGTCGCCCGGAATGTGAACTGGGGCTCCATCCTGGGTGTGGCTGCGGGAGCGTTGGTGGGCAACCTGGTACACTGGGGCATCACTTCGGTAAACGCCATGGTCACCGCCTGTGTGGTATATCTGATCTTCAACGCCCTGGACAAGAAAAAAGTTTAAGGGGGACCCTAAAATGCTGTTTCAAAATGCGCTGATCGAAAACGCCGCTGCCGCCACCTGTATCCGGGTGGAGGATGGCAGATTTACCGCCATCGGTCCTGAGCTGACCCCCCATCCGGGGGAGGAGGTGGTGGATCTCCAAAACAAGCTGGTGCTGCCTCCCTTTATCGAGTCCCATGTCCATCTGGACACCTGTCTCACCGCCGGGGATCCGGTGTGGAACATGTCGGGGACCCTCTTTGAGGGCATCGAGTGCTGGTCCAAACGGAAGGAGAAGCTCTCGAAGCAGGACATCAAGGACCGGGTGAACCGGGCGGTGCGGATGTACGCCGCCCACGGAGTCCAGCACATCCGCACCCATGTGGATGTGACCGATCCCACCCTGGTGGCCATGGAGACCATGGTGGAGCTGCGGGAGGAGCTGCGGGACATAGTGGACCTTCAGATCGTGGCCTTTCCCCAGGAGGGCATCCTGAGCTACCCCAACGGCAAGCAGCTGATGATCGACGCGGTGAAGCTGGGGGCGGACGCGGTGGGGGCCATTCCCCACTTTGAGTTCACCCGGGAGTACAGCGTAGAATCCCTGAACTTTGCCCTGGAGTTGGCGGCCAAGGAGGGGAAGCTGGTGGACGTCCACTGCGATGAGATCGACGACGAGGCCTCCCGGGGGCTGGAGACGGTGGCGGCACGGGCCTTGGAGCTGGGGCTTTACGACAAGGTGACTGCCAGCCACACCACCGCCATGCACTCCTACAACAACGCCTATGTGGTGCGGCTGA
>CANPNN010000071.1 GCA_947575475.1 uncultured Pseudoflavonifractor sp. | reverse complement strand
GTGATCCAGGATGCGCTTGCGAAGGCGCAGATTCTCCGGAGTGCATTCCAGAAGCTCGTCATCGGCCAGGAACTCCAGATCCTGCTCCAAACTCATCTGGCGGGGGGGCACCAGACGGAGGGCGTCGTCAGAACCGGAGGCCCGCATGTTGGTCAGCTGCTTCTTCTTGCACACGTTGACCGAGATGTCCTCCTGCTTGGGGCATTCGCCCACGATCATGCCCGCGTAGACGGGTGTGCCCGCTCCGATGAACAGCGCGCCCCGCTCCTGGGCGTTAAAGAGGCCATAGGTCACCGCCTCGCCGGTCTCGAAGGCTACAAGAGAGCCGGTGGAACGGCGGGCGATCTCCCCCTTCATGGGGGCGTACTCCTCAAAGACGGAGGCCATGATGCCCTCTCCCTTGGTGGCGGTCAAAAACTCGTTGCGGTAGCCAAAAAGGCCCCGGGAGGGCACCAGGAACTGTACCTTCATCCGGTCGCCCACGGGGGTCATGTCCAGCATGTCCCCCTTCCGTTTGCCGATGGCTTCGATCACGCTGCCCACGCAGTCGGCGGGCACGTCCACCACCAGCCGCTCAATGGGCTCGCACTTCACCCCATCGATCTCCCGGAAGAGGACCCGGGGGGGAGAGACCTGGAACTCATAGCCCTCCCGGCGCATGGTCTCCATCAGGATGGAGAGGCTCATCTCGCCCCGGCCGGCCACATTGAAGGAGTCGGTGGAGTTCTCCACCTCGGTGACCCGGAGGGACACATCCTTCATGGTCTCCCGCTGCAGCCGCTCCCGGATCTGGCGGGAGGTGACGAACTTGCCCTCCCGGCCGGCGAAGGGGGAGTCGTTCACCGAGAAGGTCATCTCCATGGTGGGGGCGGAGATCTTTACAAACTCGATGGGTTCCACGGCGGAGGGAACACAGATGGTGTCGCCGATGGTGATGTCGCCGATGCCGCTCATGGCAATGATGTTGCCGGCGGTGGCCTCGGTGGTCGGGACCTTGGCCAGACCGTCAAACTCATAGATGGCGGTGGCCTTGGCCTTCTTGGGGGCGGCGTCGGGGGTGTGGTAGTTACAGACCACGATCTCGTCGTTTTGCTTGATGGTGCCCCGCTCAATGCGGCCCACGGCGATGCGGCCCACAAACTCGTTGTAGTCGATGGAGCTGACCAGCATCTGGAAGGGGGCCTCGGTATCCGCCTCGGGAGCGGGGATGTAGTCCATGATGGTGTCGAAGAGGGGGGTCAGGTCGGTGCCGGGCACATCGGGAGAGAAGGAGGCAGTGCCCTGCCGGCCGGAGCAGAAGAGCATGGGGGAGTCCAACTGCTCATCGGTGGCGTCCAGATCCAGCAGCAGCTCCAGTACCTCGTCCACCACCTGATGGATGCGCTGGTCGGGGCGGTCGATCTTGTTGACCACCACGATGACCCGGTGGCCCAGCTCCAGGGCGCGGCTCAGCACAAAGCGGGTCTGGGGCATGGGGCCCTCGGCGGCGTCCACCAGCAGGATAACGCCGTTGACCATCTTCAAAATACGCTCCACCTCGCCGCCGAAGTCGGCGTGGCCCGGGGTGTCCACCACGTTGATCTTGGCGTCCTTGTAGTGGACGGCGGTGTTCTTGGCCAGGATGGTGATGCCCCGCTCCCGCTCCAGATCGCCCGAGTCCATGACCCGGTCCACGGTGGCCTGGTTCTCCCGGTAGATGCCGCCCTGCTTGAGCATCTCGTCCACCAGGGTGGTCTTGCCATGGTCCACGTGGGCAATAATGGCTACGTTGCGAAGTTTATCGTTCTGCATGGTTTGTATCTCCTTTGTGGCAAGACCACCGGGGCCCCATCTCCGATGGGGCGGCGCGGCAGCGCCGTTATTAAAATCAAAAAAGGGGTCCCCGCAAAAGCGGTCCTCAGCTTTTGTGGGGAGAGGAGGGGCAAGGAAGTGTGTGGAGCTTTCGCCGCAGGCGGAAGCGGAACTAAGCGGACTTTGCCCCGACGACGAGGGCAATGATGGCTACGTTGCGAAGTTTGTCGTTCTGCAAATTTACGCACCTCAAATCTTTTGCGTTAAGATAGAAAAACTCATATACGGCTTGCTATTATACTCCTTGAAGGGAGGAAAATCAACGTTTTTATGCACAAAAAGAATAACGGGACGTATTTTTCTTTGCAAAAATACGTCCCGTTATAGATTCCCGATCGATTCAGGCCAGCAGACCGTGGGTCTTCAGCGTGGTGACCAGGGCGTTGGCGTCGCCGTCGTAAAGCCGGTGGACCAGCACCTCGGCCAGATCCCAGCCGTATTCCTCCTTGGTAAAAGCGGGGGCGTAGGTGGCCACGTCGCTATCCTTGGATACCAGCACGGACCCCTTTTCCTGGAGCCGCGTCAGCAGAGAGCGGACGGTGGTTCGCTCCCAGTCCCGGCGCTCCTTCAGCATGACCTGCAGATCTTTGGCGGTCATGGCCGCGCCCACATCCCAGAGTGCTTCCATAACGGAGAGCTCCGCTTCGGAGATCCGGCGGCTGGCGTAATCAGACATATGCGACCCCTCGATTCCTGATATTTTGACAGTTTAGTATACTTTAGAATAACCGATTTTAAAAGAAATGTCAAGATAAAGGCAAATTTTAGAGGAAATTTTCAAAAGAAAACAGGCCCTGTCACGAGATCTCCTGGGCCCGGCACAGCCTTGCAAACTCCCCGCCCTTCTCCACCAGCTCCTCCCAGGTGCCCAGCTCCACCACCCGGTTGTCGTCGATAACGGCGATGCGGCTGGCGTTCTTCACCGTGGACAGCCGGTGGGCGATGATAAGGGTGGTGCGGCCCTTGGCCAGCTCGTCGAAGGCCCCCTGGATCCGCTGCTCGGTCACCGTATCCAGGGCGGAGGTGGCCTCGTCTAGGATGAGTACCGGGGGGTCCTTCAAAAACACCCGGGCGATACTCACCCGCTGCTTCTGGCCCCCGGAGAGCATGACCCCCCGCTCCCCCACATAGGTCTGGAAGCCGTCGGGCATGGCCATCACGTCGTCGTAGAGTTCCGCCCGTTTGGCGGCGGCGTAGACCTCCTCGGCGGTGGCGCCGGGCTTGCCGTAGGCGATGTTGTCAAAGATGGTGCCGGCGAAGAGGAACACATCCTGCTGGACCACGCCGATGTTTTTCCGCAGGCCGCCCAGGGTCAGCTCCCGCACGTCCCTGCCGTCCACCCGGATACACCCGGCGGTCACGTCGTAGAACCGGGGGATGAGCTGGCACAGGGTGGACTTGCCGCCCCCGGAGGGTCCCACCACCGCCACCGTCTCCCCGGCGGGGATGTGGAGGTCGATATCCTCCAGCACGTTGGGCTTGCCAGGGTCGTAGGCGAAGGTCACATGGTCGATGTCAATGTCCCCCTTTACCTGACCCGGATCCGCCGCATCGGGACTCTCGGTGATCTCCGGCTGGGTCCGCATCAGCTCCACGAACCGGCCGAAGCCCGCCATGCCCTGCATGAACTGCTCCACAAAGGCGGAGAGCTTGCGGATGGGGGTGATGAAGGTGGTGACGTAGAGGGAGAAGGTCACCAGGTCCACATAGTCCAAGGTGCCCCGGATGATAAAGAGGCCGCCGGCGGCGATGACCAGCACAGGGAGAATGCCCATACACAGCTCCATCCCCGCGTGGTAGGTGGCCATGGCCTGATAATACCCCCGCTTGGCGTCCCGGAACTGGTGGTTGGACTCGTTGAATTTCCGCTTCTCCTCGGCCTCGTTGGCAAAGGCCTGGGCGGTGCGGATGCCGGAGATGGAGGACTCCACCTCCCCATTGATCACCGCCAGCTTCTTTTTCACCTCGGCGGACGCCCGGCTCATCCGCCGGCGCTGGACGACGGTAAAGGCGAAGAAAACGGGCACCACCGCAAAGACGATGAGAGCCAGTTCCCACCGGACGGTAAGCATGACGCAGAAGGCTCCGATGAGGGTGACGGTGGAGATGAACAGATCCTCAGGGCCGTGGTGGGCCAGCTCGGTGATCTCAAAAAGGTCTCCGGTGACCCGGCTCATGAGCTGCCCGGTGCGGTTTTTGTCAAAGAAGGAGAAGGACAGGGTCTCCATATGGTGAAAAAGGTCCCTTCGGATATCCGTCTCGATCCTGGCTCCCAGCAGGTGGCCCCAGTAGCCGATGACATAGGAGAAGGCCGCCTTAAAAAGGTAGGCCAGGAGCAAAATCCCCATCAGGGCGAAAAAGGCGTCAAAAAGTCCCTGGGGCAGCAGCTCGTTGAGGGCGTAGCGGGAGGCCATGGGGAAGCTCAGGTCCACAAGACACACCCCCAACGCGCAGGCCATATCCAGCAGGAAAATGGCCATATGGGGCTTATAGTAGGACATAAAGATGGCGATATGTCCTTTGTTCTTCATATCCTTGGCGGTCATAGGAGCGCCTCCGTTTCCGGGAAATCATGCCTACCAGTATATCCCAAAGAGGGGGGATGTGTCAATGCGTGGGGAGAGGGAGAGAAAGAGGGCCGGCCCGGGAGATCCCCAGGCCGGCCCTTTGGTAGTATCCGGATCCTGCTGCGCGCCGGGAAGCCGTTACCAGTCCCGGATCTCCAGCAGAGGCGCTATCAGCTCCCGGGCGCTGACCCGGAGGATGGTCTCCCCTTTCTCCGCGCTGGCGCCGCTGGGGTCCCCGCCGATGCCGATGGGCTGTCCCTCCCGGGTGGTGAAGTCCCGCCCCATCCAGTTCAGGGCGTGCTCCCCGGAAAAACGGACCGCCTTTTTCCCCTCGTAGGCCGTTTTGTATCCTGCTCGGGAATGGTCCAGCTTTACAGAATCGGGACAGATGGCCATAACCATGGAGGTCTCCATCTCCCCGCCGTGGAAGTCAAAGGTGTTCCCCGGGGAGACGGTCTTCTGCACCTCGGGGTGGAAAAAAGCCCCCGAGGCCAGGACGAAGGGCAGGATCCCCAGATCGTGCCGCAATTGCCGGGTCAGGGCGTCCACAATGGGCCGGTTGCCCCCGTGGCAGATGAGGAAGACAAACCTTCGGAAGCCGTGGCTTGCAATGCTCTCGGTGATCTCATATAGCATTTTGTAGTAGGTGTCCGGCTTCAGGGTCACCGAGCCGCAGAAATCCATGTGCTCCACGCTCAGCCCCACCGGAAGGGTGGGAAAGACCAGCATGGGGAAATCGGGGTCCGCCTTCTCCATCTCTTCCTTGATGTACCGGGGCATGGCGGCGCCGATCATCATATCCGTGCCCAGGGGCGCCTGGTCTCCGTGCTGTTCGGTGGCCCCCAGGGGGATCATGACGATGGTTTTCTCCTTGTCCACCTGCTCCATCTCCAGCCGGGTCAGCTCTGCGTAATTTCGGATCATTTCGGTCTCCTCCCTCTGTTCAGTGTTCCGCCTGGAGCTTCCGGAAGCCGCGCAGGCTGGGGACCAGCCGATGGTAAAGCACGTGGGCAATGCCGTAGTTCAGGGCGTATTTGAGAAGGTTGAAGGGGATGGTGGCCATGATGACAAAGCCGGCAAGGTCGGTGATGGCCGGGTTGGCGGCCGAGACCATCCGGACCACCTCATCCAGGGGCAGGCCGTAGGAGGCGGCGTAGAGGGGCAGGGTGATAAAGGCGTTGCAAAAGCAGCTCCACCCCAGCCGGATCAGTCCGCTGAGGGTCAGGGTGATGGCGGTGCCCTTGGGGGAGAGCCCGGTCTTTCTGGAAATGAGCCACATCGGCAGGATAAACAGGGCGATACCGATCAGGTTGGCGAACTCCCCCACAAAGTTGGAGTTGGTGCCCACCGTGACCACCTTGATAAGGACCTTGATGATCTCCACCGCAAAGCCCGAGGCGGGCCCGATGCTGAACAGGGCGATGACGGCGGGGACGTCGCTGAAGTCCACCTTGTAGAATACGGGCATCATGGGCACGGAAAACTCCAGGGACATGAGCACTCCGGCCAGCGCCGCCAGCAGGGCGGTGTAGACCAGCTTTGGGACGGACCAGCTTTTCTTCATGTTTGATTCCTCCAAACTTGATAAATGCGGAGGGCGGAGCCCTCCCAGATACAAGTTCCTCGAAAATCAAAGATCCCCGAAGCAAAAAGCCTCGGGGACCCACGTTCGGATCTGCCTCCCGGCCGGAGTAACACTCCGGCCATGGACGTGTCCAAATTCTTCTCTCATCCAGACTATACTGTCGGTCCCGGAATCGCACCGGGTCGGCCTTGCCAAAACAAGGTTCGCGGACTATACCGCCGGTAGGGAATCTCACCCTGCCCCGAAGAACTTATTCTGTTGGCTCCATTTTAACAAAGGAACCCGCCCCTGTCAAGGGCCTTGCCCCAATACACAAGCCCATTGTGAAATCCGGAAAATTGTGGTATGATATCAAAACGAATGCTTTTACGCGGAAAGGAACATTTCCCATGAACGACATCATCCTTCTGAAATTAGGCGAGCTGGTCCTCAAAGGCCTGAACCGCCACAATTTTGAGGAGCAGCTCATGTCCAACGCCCGCCGCCGGCTGAACCACTGCGGGGGTAAATTCAAGGTCACCACCAAGCAGTCCATCACCTACGTGGAGCCCATGGAGGACTCCTGCGACATGGACGCCGCCTTCGAGGCCATGAAGAAGATCTTCGGGGCCGTGGGGGTGTGCCGCTGCCGGGCCTGCGAAAAGGACAAGGACGCCATGCTGGCTGCCGCCAGGGAATTTCTGGCCCCCCAGCTGGCCGCCGCCAAAACCTTCAAGGTGGAGTGCAAACGCTCGGACAAGACCTTTCCCCTCAACTCCATCCAGCTGGCCCAGTACCTGGGCGGGGAGCTGGACGAGGCCT
>CANPNN010000070.1 GCA_947575475.1 uncultured Pseudoflavonifractor sp. | reverse complement strand
AATACACCTCCCTGCTCCAGTACGGCTTTGACGTGACCTACAAGGCCGGGGAGTTTGAGGCCAACGGCGAGCTGGAATCGGTAAAACTCAACGGCGAGGACATCAAGGACGATGAGGTCTATCACATCGCCTGCAACACCTTCCTGTATCCCGGCCCGGGAGACAGCATGGACTTCTCCGCCGGGACCAACGCCAAGAATATCAATGTTATCAATCGAAACGCCGTGCTGGAAGCTATTCTGGACCAGAGCGCTACTTTGAAGGACATATCCGACGGCGACGTGGTCTGGGTGAGTAATGAGACGACCAGCTATGCTCCCGCCGCCTATGACTCTAAGGCTGTTGTGGAAGGCACCGCCCTTTTGAATGTGGGAGCCAATGCGGCGGAATACACCGTTGTATCTCCCTATACCAACCCCTACACCACTGACGGCACGGTGAGCAACACCTACCACTTGAACGTGGTCCGGGGCTATGCCGACCAAGCCCTGATCCCCGCCGGCCAAGTGGAGGCCGTCAACGCCCTCACTGCCAAGGGGATCTTTAAGGGCAACGGCGAGGGCAAGTTTGCCGCTGAGACCGAGCTGACCATGAACGAGCTGGCGGTGCTGCTGGCCCGGGCCGCCGGGGCGGAGCTCACCACCGATCCCATGGACTGGGCCGCTCCCGCCGTGGCTTGGTGCCTGGAGAAGGGCGCCCTTATCTCCGGCTTTGAAGGCACTTCCGCCATGAGCCCGGACACCCTCCAGTATGCCGCCAAGGTCCTCTTCGGCGCTGAGACCTCTGTGTCCCTCTCCCCCACCATCACCCGGGGCGAGGCGGCTCTGGCCTTGGTCCAGCTGTTGGACCTTCCCCTGTCCGGTTCCTTGACCAAGAGTTGAAGCTGCCCGTCATCCCCCGAGTAGCGCTACATGGGGGCCAAGGGCGCCGCTGTGGTCATGCGGCGGGACCATGCCCCCCCTGCCGGAGTGCCTCATGGGCGCTTCCTACTACTATGGCGTGGAGCCGGGCACCAACCAATATACTCAGATCGTCAATACCACTGCTAAGAACCTGAAGTCCCCTTTCCAAGCGGAGGATATCGCTTCCGCCGACTTGGCAAAAGAGGCTGAGGAACGCCTGAAGGAGCCTGGCGTCACCGACGCTGAGATCGCCGCGGCCCGGGCTAACTTGGGCTGAGAAACCGCAGTAAAAAAGGCCGTCCCTTTCAAGGGGACGGCCTTTTCTTATCTTATTTTCCGTTTTCCAAGCCGCTGAGTTTTATCCATCTGCCGCTCTTCCAGCGCCAGATGCACAGGACACCCCGGAGGATGAGGTCCACCGCCATGCCGCCCCAGACCCCGGCAAGGCCCAGGTCAAAGTGAAGCACCAGCAGGCAGGACAGGGGGACCCGGACGCACCACATGCCCGCAAGGCCCACCATCATGGGAAACTTCACGTCGTTGACTCCCCGGAGGACGTTGGTGAGGATAATGCTGACGGCGAAGAAAGGCTCGGCAAAGGCTACCACCCGGAGGGCGAGGGCAGCCTGGCCCACCACCGCCGGGTCGGAATTGAACAGGGAGGCCAAGGCCGGGGCGAAGAGGAACAGGAGGGTCCCCGTCACCGTACACAGGACGAAGCCGATGAGCCCGGTGAGGGTCCCGTAGGCTTGGGTATCCTCCCGATCCCCCGCCCCTACCGACTGGCCCACCAGGGCGATGGCGGCGTAGCCGATGCCGAAGGCGGGCAGGTAGCACAGGCCCTCGGCAGTGGTGGCGATGTTGTTGGCGGCCAGGGCCACGGTGGTGAGGGCGTGACCCACCAGGGCGGTCATGGCGATCTGGCCCATGTTGACGATGACCCGCTCCACCGCGGAGGGTACCCCCAGATCCACCGCCCTGCGGATAATATCCCGGTCAGGGGCAAAGCCCTCCCGGAGGGAGGTGGCGTAGCCCTGCTGCCGGAAGGCGGCGACGGCGGCGGGAAGCCCGGCGCAGGTGATGGCGATGGCGGTGGCCACGGCGGCCCCCTCCACCCCCCAGCCCGCCCCGGGGATGGTAAGGCCCTGCCACTGGCGGGTGGGGTAGATAAGAAAGAAGTTCAGCACCAGGTTGAGAAGGTTGGTGGCGGTGTTGAACAGCAGAGGGGATTTGGTGTTGCCCATGCCCCGCAGCACCGCCCCGAAGACGATCATCAGGCAGTTGAAGGGCAGGGCGGCACAGTAGATACGCATATAGTTGGCCGCATGGGGGAGCACCTCGGGCTTGGCCCCCAGCCAGCGGGGGATGGAGGCGCCCAAAGCCTCGTATAGGGCGCAGGTCAATACGCCGCAGACCACCGCGGCGAGAAAGGTCTGGCGGATGATCTTCCTGACCCGTTCCGGGTCGCGGGCCCCTACGGCGTTGGAGATCTGGACGGAGTAGCCCACTCCCACCCCCGCCATGATCCCGTGGACCAGCCAGATAGGGGGGCCGTTTACCGACACGGCGGCGGAACCTACCGCCCCCAGGACCCCCACCATGGCGGTGTCCACGTAGGAGACCATCGTATTCAAGACCTGCTCGATGATGGCAGGCCAAGAGAGGCTCCACAGGCGGCGGAGGCGGGGGCCTTGGCCCTTGAGTTGCAGCGCGGTCGCCATGTATCTCACACTCCTGTCAGGTCAAAATAGGGGACGTATTCTCCGCTGGCGGCGGCCTCCCCTTGGATGTAGCCGGGAAGGTCCAGGGCCGCCATATAGGCTTGGGCAGAGCGGATCTCGCTTGGGCGCAGTTTCCGGTTTATCTCCGGGTACTCCGAGGCACGGCCCAGGGGGACGTACTGGCTCATGAGGGAAAAGCAGACGGTTTTCGGAGGAAAGGTCTCCGCCACCCAGTCCATCACCGCCTTGGCCTCATGGAGGCCGCCGGGGAGAAGAAGGTGGCGGATGACGGTCCCCCGCTTCAGAAGGCCCTCTCCGTCAAAGACGCAGGGGCCGGTCTGGCGGACCATCTCCCGGATCGCGGCGGCAGCCGCCGCCGGGTAGTCGGGAGCGGCGGAGTATCGTTGGGCGCGGGCAGGGTCTAAGTATTTTAGGTCGGGCAGGTAGATCTGCACCTTTCCCTCCAGCATCCGGAGGGTCTCCACCCTCTCGTAGCCGCCGGTATTCCAGACTACAGGGACGGGCAGGGGATCGGCCAGAGCCTCTAAGACGGCGTGGGCAAAGTGGGTGGGGGTCACCAGGTTGATGTTGTGGGCCCCCTGGGCGATCAGCTCCCCAAAGATTTGGCGCAGACGCTCCACGGTTATGGGTTTTCCGTGGCCCTCCTGGCTGATGAGGCTGTTCTGGCAAAAGACACAGCGCAGGTTACAGCCGGAGAAGAACACCGTTCCCGAACCACGGGTCCCGGAGATGGGGGGTTCCTCCCAGAAATGGAGGGCGGCCCGGGCCACCACGGGGAGGGATGGCATGGCACACACCCCGCCGGGGACGGCCGGGGATCGTTCCGTCCGGCAACTCCTGGGGCATTGGGCGCAGAGCATGGTCTTCCCTCCTTTTTCAGAGAAAAAGAGCGCCGCGTCCGCGGCGCTCTCCCTTTTCCGTGTATCTGACAGACTCAGTCTTCAAAGTTGCCGGAAATGAGCTCAATAAGCCCGTCCACGGCCTCCTTCTCGTCCACGCCGTCAGCGATCAGGTTGATGGCGGTACCCTTGACCACACCCAGGGACAAAACGCCCAGCAGACTTTTGGCGTTCACCCTCCGCTCGTCCTTTTCCACCCAGATGGAGCACTTGAACTCGTTGGCCTTCTGGATAAAGAAGGTGGCGGGACGGGCGTGGAGACCCACCTGGTTATTGACGACAGCCTCTCTGGTATACATAGAAGTTCCCTCCCCAAAACGCGATTGGGTCTATTGCTAAACCTATCATATCAAATTTCAAATCTACAGTCAACGGCATTTTCACCAAATCGAACTCCGGAGGGAAGTCCTTTGCGGGGAGTTTACCGAAGAGGGGGTCATTTCAGCTCCGCGATGGTCACTCCGTCCTCCCCTTCTCCGTAGCGGCCGGGGCGGAAGGTCTTCACGTAGCGGCTGCGCTTGAGATGGTCCCGGACGGCGGCGCGCACCGCGCCGGTGCCCTTGCCGTGGATGATGCGGACCTCCTGGAGCCTGCCCATGACGGCGTTGTCCAGGAAGCGGTCCAGCTCCATCACCGCCTCGTCCCCCGTCATACCCCGCAGGTCCACCTCGGGGGAGGCCCCCAGGGAGCGGAGCTGGTGGGTGGCACGGGCTGCCACCTTCTGGGCCGACTGCCGGGTCTCGCTCTCGGTGACCCGGACTTCGGCCTGGGTGGCGGTGAGCTTCAGGATACCCGCCTGGAGCATAAGGGTCCCATCCTTTTTCACGTCCAGGACGGCGGCCCTGGTCCCCGGCATCTTCACAAGCTCCACCGTGTCCCCCTTCACCGCGGGGCGGGTGGGGGGAGGAAGGGGCGTTTCCGGAGCTTTGCCCAGCTTACCCTCGGCCTCGTTCAGGCCCCGGCGGAGACCTGCCCGGGCCTCGTTGACCCGCTGCCAGTCCTGGTCCTCCCGGCTCTTTTTCCGCATATCATCCAGCTCTTTGAAGGTCTCGTCGGCGGCTCTCCGGGCCTCCTCCAGGATGGCCCGGGCCTCAGCCTGGGCCCGCTCCAGGGCCTTGGCGCGCTGTTTTTCCAGGTCGTCCCGGTACTGCTGGGCCTTCTCTCTGGCCTCCTGGGTCTCCCGGCGGAGGAGGCGGGCGGCCTCCTTCTCCCTCTCCATCTCCTGGCGCTGGCGGTCCAACTGGGTGAGCACATCCTCAAAGCGGACGTTCTCGGCGTTGACCCGCCCGGCCGCCGCGTCGATGACGTGCTCAGGGAGGCCCAGACGGCGGGAGATGGCAAAGGCGTTGGACTTGCCGGGGATGCCGATGAGCAGTTTGTAGGTGGGGGCCAGAGTCTCCACGTTGAATTCGCAGGAGGCGTTCTCCACCCCGGGGGTGGTCATGGCGTAGACCTTCAGTTCGGCGTAGTGGGTGGTGGCGGCCACCAAGGCCCCCAGGGAGCGGGTCTCCTCAATGACGGCCGCCGCCAGAGCGGCTCCTTCCACCGGGTCGGTGCCTGCGCCCAGCTCGTCGTAGAGGACCAGGGTCTTATCGTCCGCCTGGGAGAGGATGCCCACAATGTTCACCATATGGGAGGAGAAGGTGGACAGGCTCTGGGCGATGGACTGCTCGTCCCCGATGTCGGCCAGGACCCGGTCAAAGACCATCATGCGGCTCTCCCCCGCCGCGGGGATATGGAGACCGCACTGGGCCATGAGGATCAGAAGGCCCAGGGTCTTGAGGGTCACGGTCTTGCCGCCGGTGTTGGGGCCGGTGATGACCAGAGTGTCGAAGTCCTCCCCCAGCCAAAGGTCGTTCTTCACCGCCGTGTCCCGGTCCAGAAGGGGGTGGCGGGCCCCCTCGAAGCGGACGCCCCGCTCCACAATCTTGGGGGCCATGCCTCGCATACGGAGGGAGAGGCCCGCCTTGGCGAAGATCAGGTCCAGCATCACAAGGAAGTCGTAGTCCTGGGAGATGTCCTCTTTGTGGAGGGCGCACTGGGCGGAGAGCTGGGCCAGGATGCGCTCGATCTCCTTGTTCTCCTTGGCCTCCAGCTCCCGCAGCTCGTTGTTGGCCTTCACCACCCCCATGGGTTCGATGAAGAAGGTGCCGCCGCTGGAGGAGAGGTCGTGGACCAGGCCGGGGACGTCGTTTTTGTGCTCGGACTTGACAGGGACCACGTAGCGGCCGTTTCGCTGGGTGATGATGTTCTCCTGGAGGTATTTGGACTGGTTGGAGGAGATGAGCTTTTGCAGGATATCCCGGACCCGGGCCGCGGTGGCCCGCTTTTTCCGGCGGATGTCGGCAAGCTCGGGGCTGGCGGCATCGGCGATCTCCTCCTCAGAGAGGATGGAGCCGGTGATCTCCTCCTCCAGGCCCCGGTTGGCGGTAAGGCCCCGGAAGAGGGGGTCCAGAGGGGTCTTCTCCTTGCTGTCGGCGGCGTACTCGATGCAGCTCCGGGCGCAGCGGAGGACAGCGGCCACCTCCAGCAGTTCCCGGGTGTTAAGGCTTCCCCCCATGTCGGCCCGCTGAAGGGAGGCACGGACAGGCTTCACTCCCCCGAAGTAGGGGGCCCCCCGGAGGGAGACCAGGTCCACGGCGGCGGAGGTCTCTGCCAAGGCTCTCTCCACGTCGTCAGGGTCGGCGAGGGGGCGCAGGGAGAGGGCACGGTCCTTGCCCTCGTCGGTGACCGCCTCGTGGGAGAGGAGCTCCAGGACCCGGGGAAGCTCCAGGGTCTCGATGGATTTTTCGAAGAGTTCGTCTTTCATGGTTTGATACCTCAAGATGGAAAGTGGGGACGGCGCTCTACACAAGCAGAGAGCCTATCTGATAGATGAGAAAGGCCATACCGTAGGCCACCGCCACCTGGAAGCAGACCGAGAAGGCCGTCCACTTCCAGCTTCCCGACTCCTTTTTGATGACGCCGATGGTGGCGGCGCAGGGGACGTAGAGAAGGCAGAAGACCATAAGGCAGTAGGCGTTGAGGGGGCCGAAGCCCATGGCGGCAAGGCCGGCGTGGACCGCCGCCATGCCGGCGGCGGAGTTCACATTGGCCACCCGGAAGAGGATGGCGGTGGAGGAGACCACCACCTCCTTGGCGGAGACGCCGGCGATGATGGCCACCACGATGGGCCAGAAACCCAGGCCCGCCGGGGCCATTATGGGGGCCAGGGCGTGGCCGATGCCGGCGGCAAAGCTCTCCTCCATAGCGGCAGTATACCCCGCCGGGCCAAAGTTCAGCAGGAACCACAGGAGGATGGAGGCCACGAAGATGATGGTGCCCGCCTTGGTGAGGTAATCCTTCACCTTTTCCCACACGTAGA
>CANPNN010000069.1 GCA_947575475.1 uncultured Pseudoflavonifractor sp. | reverse complement strand
GTCTTCTTCGCCGCCGCCCGCCTGGCGCACCGGTAGATCACCCCGGACATGGGCGGAAGGTCGATGACCATGGACTGCTCCTGCCCGTGGCAGGGGAGGTTCTCGGTGGAGATCTGGGTCTTGTCCCCCGCGCCCGTGCCGCCGAACGCCTTGTCGTCAGAGTTGAGGACCACGGCATATTTGCCCGCCACAGGGACCCCCACCCGGTAGCCCTCCCGGTGGACAGGGGAGAAGTTGCACACGATGACCAGGAAGTCCCCCTTCTTATCCTTCCGAAGGAAGGCCACCGTGTTGGCGTTTGCGTCGTCGGCCTCCAGCCACTGGAACCCCTCCCAGCTGAAGTCCACCTCCCACAGCTCGCTGTGCTGGAGATAGAGGCTGTTGGCCGCCTGGAAGAAGGCCTTCATATCCTGGTTTTCCTTGTTCTCCAGCAGGTGCCAGTCCAGGGAGTGCTCATAGTGCCACTCGTTCCACTGGCCGAACTCGCTGCCCATCATCATCAGCTTTTTGCCCGGGTGGGCCAGCATGTAGGTGTAGAAGGCCCGGACCCCGGCGAACTTGTCCTTATATTCCCCAGGGATCTTATTCAGCAGGGACCCCTTCATATGCACCACCTCGTCGTGGCTCATGGGCAGCACGAAGTTTTCCGAGAAGGCGTACATAAAGGAGAAGGTCAGATCCTTGTGGTTAAACTGCCGGAAGTAGGGATCCAGCTTGATGTAGTGGGACACGTCGTTCATCCAGCCCATGTTCCACTTCAGGTTGAAGCCCAGCCCCCCCTCGCTCACCGGGGCGGTGACCAGGGGCCAGGCGGTGGACTCCTCGGCGATCATGAGAACGTCGGAGTGGGCGGAGAACACGGCGGTGTTGAGGCTCTGCAGGAAGCTCACCGCCTCCAGATTCTCGTGGCCCCCGTGGATGTTGGGGACCCAGTCCCCCCCCTGGCGGTTGTAGTCCAGATAGAGCATGGAGGCCACCGCGTCCACCCGCAGCCCGTCGATGTGGTATTTCTCCAGCCAGAACAGGGCCGAGGAGGTCAGGAAGGAGCGGACCTCCCCCCGGCCATAGTCAAAGACCATGGTCCCCCATTCCTTGTGCTCCCCCTTCCGGGGGTCGGCGTACTCGTAACAGGCCTGCCCGTCAAAGTGGTAAAGGCCGAAGCCGTCCTTGGGGAAGTGGGAGGGCACCCAGTCCAGGATCACCCCGATCCCCGCTTTGTGAAGCTCATCCACCAGATACATAAAGTCGTGGGGGGTGCCGAAGCGGCTGGTAGCGGCGAAGTAGCCGGTACACTGGTAGCCCCAGGACATGTCCAGAGGGTGCTCGGTGACGGGCATCAGCTCCACGTGGGTGAAGCCCATCTCCTTGATGTAGGGGACCAGATATTTCGCCATATCCCGGTAGGAGAGGAACTCGTCCTCCCCGGTCCTCCGCCAGGAGCCCAGATGCATCTCGTAGATATTGCAGGGGGAGGAGTAGACCGGGTGGGCCTTGCGCCACTCCAGCCACTTGCCGTCCCCCCACTCATAGCCCTCCAGGTCGTAGACCTTGGAGCCGTTGGCCGGCCGGGTCTCGGCGTGGAAGGCGAAGGGGTCGGCCTTGGCCAGCACCCGCCCGTCGGCGGTGTGGACGGCGTATTTGTAAGTGTCATAGGTTTGCAGCCCGGGCACAAACCCCTCCCACACGCCGGCGCCGATGTCCTTCATGGGGCAGGCCTCCTCAGCCCAACCGTTGAAGTCGCCCATAATATGAACGGCCTTGGCGTGGGGGGCCCACACCCGGAAGACCCGGCCCCCCTCCGCGGGGTGGCAGCCCAAAAAGTCGTGGAGATGGGTCTCGGCCCCCTGGACAAACCGCTCCAGCACGGCGGCGTTTTTTTGTTCTTTTGCAGGCATAAGGATGACCTCCCATAGGTTTGGTAAATTGGGACAAAGAGCAACTTCCAGAAAATGGAAAATTATAAATTATACACAAAGGCCCGAAAAAGATTTGACTAATTTGTATAAATTATACAACGAATTGGGACAAAGGTCAAGGACAGAATGGAGGACAAAGAGAAATATGTGGACTTCCCCTCAGATCATTTACAGCGGCCCGGAGGAGATGGTAGAATAAGAAGAGAAAGGGGCGAGAGAAATGGAGATCAGACAGCTTCGGTACTTTATCAGCGCCGCCGCCCATCTGAATTTCACCAAGGCGGCCAAGGAGTGCTATATCGTCCAAAGCTCCATGACCGAACAGATCGCCAACCTGGAGGAGGAGCTGGGGGTCAAGCTCTTTGAGCGGCTGCCCAGGGGTCTGGAGCTTACCGAGGCGGGGAGCTTCTTCCTGCTCCGGGCAAAGGCTCTGGTGCAGGAGGTGCAGCGGACCGAGGCGGAGATGAACGCCTTTCAGGCCGGCTGCCGGACCATCCTCCGGATCGGGTACCCCGGGGAGCTGTTCAAGGGAGATCTGATGGATATCCTGGGGCAGTACCGGCGGGAAAACCCCGACGTGAAGGTCCTGCTCCATCAGATGTCCCGCCGCCTGGTGCTGGAGCGGGTACGGGACGGCCTTCTGGATCTGGCCTTCACCGCTTGGGAGAATCCCTTTTTAGGGGAGAGCTGGCTGGAGCTGGATGCCATCCTGGAGGACGGCCCCTGTCTGGTGGTGGGGAGGGATCATCCCCTGGCGGACAGGGAGTTTGTGACCCTGGAGGAGATCCAGGGCCTGACCTACGTCAGCCTGGGGGGAGATCGGGAATCGGTGATCTACCAGATCTTTCCGGAGGAGACCCTGCGAAGGATCTATGTGGCCGGCGTGGACCACACCAGCGCGGAGATCCTGGTGGCCGGCGGCTATGGGGTAGGGCTGTGGAGCGAGCGGTTGGCCCGGGGAAACCGGTACCCGGAGCTGCGGTTTATCCCCATCCGGGACTGCCTCGTGAGAAAGAAATACGCCATAGCCTGGCGCAAGAACAAGCTGATCCCCGCGGGGGAGCGGTTCCGGGACCTGACCCACAGGCTGATGGAGGACGGCTGAGACCGTCCTCCTTTTTTTCCATCGTTTTTTCCGATAGGCCGTTCGATTCTACCCGTTCGTCAAATCTTTCACCTTGCTTTATAATCTTTTTCAGAAAGGGCGGGATACCGCCCATGTGGAGAAAGGAGAAAAGTTTGATGAGAAAACGGATCCTTGCAATGACCCTGGCGCTGTCCATGGTCGTGGGTCTGGCCGCCGCGGCTATGGCTGTGGACGGGACCATTCCCGTCACCTCCATGCGCCTGACCGTCAACGGGCAGGAGGTCAACCCCACCAGCTCCGCCGGCAAGCCGGCCCAGGTGTTTGCCTACGATGGGGTCACCTATGCCCCGGTGCGGTACCTGTGCGACCTGCTGGGCATTCAGGTGGAGTGGGATGCCGCAGATCCCGGCACCGCCAAGCTGGTCAATGTCCCCGGCCTGTCCGCCTCCCTCAAGGACGGCGTCTATACCGGGGAGGGCCAGGGCTTTGGCGGCACAGTCACCGCCGCCGTCACAGTGAGCGGCGGTAAGATCACCGCCTGCACCCTGACGGGAGCGGACGAGACCCCGGCCATCGGCGGGGCGGCCCTGCCCGCCCTGGAGGAGCAGGTCCTGGCCGCGGGCAGCGCCTCCATCGACGGCGTCTCCGGCGCCACCGCCACCTCCAACGGAGTCAAGGGGGCCCTGCTCTCCGCCCTCACCGCCGCCGGCAGCGGCAGCTCCAAGGGGAGGATGGCCCCCGGCACCTACACCGGGGAGGCCTGGGGCTTCAACAAGGTGGAGAAGATCAAGGTGGATGTGACCGTCAGCGAGAGCGCCATCCTGGATATTTCCGTGGATCGCAGCAATGTGTACGAGGCCTCCGTAAAACTGGCCAACGCCGCCGAACTGATGGTCCCCCGGATGCTGGAGGGCCAGACCGTGGCGGTGGACCTGATCACCGGGGCCACCGGCTCCAGCGCGGGGGTCCGCTCCGCCGTCACCGACGCGCTCCAAAAGGCCTTCGTAGCCGCCGGTGGGACCGCCGGTGACGCCAACGCCTTCCTCGCCGCCCCCAAGCCTGAGGCCAAGGAGGAGACCCTGAACTACGATGTGGTCGTGGTGGGCATGGGCGGCTCCGGCTCCTACGCCGCCCTCCGGGTGGCCCAGGAGATGCGCCTCAATGATCCCAAGGCCGACGCCAGCGTCCTGGCCATCGACAAGGCGGGCAACTACGGCGGCACCACCATCTTCACCAGCGAAGCCCTGGTGGTCAACCCCAAGTCCTTCCAAGCCGAGCGCAACGGCGGAGAGGACTACGTGGACGCCAAGGCCCTCTATGAGGACTGGATAGACTATACCGGCGGCGATGCCAAGCCCGAGATGGTCCAGCTGATGATGGACGAGTCGGGCAACGCCATGGACTGGCTGCGCCACAACGGCTTTGATTTCAACACCCCCGGCGGCGGCCTCAGCGGCGGCAATACCAGCGAGACCAAGACCTTCCGGGTCAAGTACCGCTTCGCCCCCACCCAGACCAACGACCGGATCGCCAAGGAGACCTTCCAGAACTGCTTTGACCACCTCTACAACAAGTTCACAGCCTATGGCGGCGACTACCTGCTGGAGACAGAGGGCACGGAGCTGCTCTATGACAAGGCCACCAACCAGGTCACCGGCGTAAAGGCCTACAACAAGGTGACCAATACCACCTATACCATCCACGCCAAGGCGGTCATCGTGGCCACCGGCGGCTTTGCCGGCAGCGAGGAGATGAGCGTCAAGTACCTGGGGGAGAATGAGATGTACCCCCTGGGCGGCAAGTGGAATATCTGCGGCTCCACCCAGAACGACGGCAAGATGCTCCAGGCCGCCATCGACATCGGCGCCGGCACCTACAACATGGAAATGACCCCCGTGTGCCACCTCTTTGGGCCTGACGGCTTCCTGAACAACTACCCCAATGTGGCGGTGGAGGGGGCCCGTACCACCAAGACCAACCTGCCCGCCATGTGGAGCGAGGGGGATCTGCCCACCATGCTCTGCTTCTGGGAGAAGGTCTTTGCCGTCAACTCCGTGGGCAAGCGGTATCTGCCCGAGAACGCCCTGGCCACCTTTGACGCCTGGAAGGGCGGTCCCGACATCAGCGTCATCGTCACCGAGGATATGATCCGTGATATCGCCGTCAACGGCATCGACGTGGACGACACGGTCCAGCATATCAAGAGCAATTTCGACAACCTGCTCACCAAGGTGCCCATCCCCCGGGGCACCATCCTGCCCAACGCCGTCCAGGTCATGGAGGACGGTGTGAAGGCCGGCTTTATCAGCAAGGCCGACACCATCGAGGATCTGGCCAAGGAGCTGGGCCTTGACCCGGCCGTGCTGAGGGACGAGCTGGACCGGTATAACGAGGGCTGCAAGACCGGCAAGGATGCCCTGGGCAAGCCTGCTGAGTTCCTTGTGTCCATGGAGTCCGGCCCCTACTACGCCATTCACGCCGGCATGCACTGCTACGGCACCTGCGCCGGCCTGGATATCGACGAGAGCTTCCACGTCCTCCAGACCGACGGCAAGACCCCCATCGGCGGCCTTTACGCCGTGGGTGCCGACGGCCAGGGCGTGGTCTACTCCCCCAAGAAGGCTTACGTGACCTACGGCGGCGCGGATAACGGCTGGGCCCTCATGTCCGGCTACGTCTGCGGCGGCAAGGTCGTGGAGGAGCTGCATCAATAAGCGTTTTACTCACTCTCCTTATAAGCGGTCAGGCCCCGGTCTTCAGGACCGGGGCCTGTCTGCTTTTTCAGCCCCCAGGCTCCGCCCTCCGCCTTGACCGGGCCTTGACCGCCCCGGCCCACCGGAGAATAAAGCGCAAAGATAGAATGGGGTCTTTGCAAAAGAAAAGGGAAAATGGTATGATAAGAAAAACAAAACGGAAAGGGGAGGGGGAACATGGAGATTCGTCAGCTGCGGTATTTTGTCAGCGCGGCCACCCACCTGAACTTCACCAAGGCGGCGGAGGAGTGCCATATCGTCCAGTCCGCCATGACCCAGCAGATCGCCGCCCTGGAGGGAGAACTGGGGGTGAAGCTGTTCACCCGCCGTTACAAGGATATGCGCCTGACCCGGGAGGGGGAGGTCTTTTGCTGGGAGGCCCAGCGTCTGCTGGAGGGGATGGACCGGGCGATGGAGGAGGTGCGGAGCGTCTCCGAGGGCTATGACAAGCGGCTGAGGCTGGGGTATCACGGCAATCTTCTGCGCGCCGACCTTCCCAAGCTGCTGACCCGGTTCCGGACCAGGTTTCCCCAGGTGAAGGTGACCCTTCGGCAGAGTAAGCTCTACCAGGGGATGGAGGCGTTGAAGAAGGAGAGTCTGGACGCGATGTTCTCCCTCTACTGGCCCGCTTTGGCCCAGGAGGAGGAACTGGACCACTGTATCCTGGCTGTCAGCCCCATCAAATTGCTGGTCTCGGCCAGCCACCCCCTGGCGGGGGAAAGGAAGGTCCGGATGGACCAACTGCGTCAGGAGCAGTTTCTGTTTCTGGACGGCACCGAGGTCCAGGGGGGTATCCAGGGTCTGGCGGAGAAGGGATTCCTGCCCCGGATCTATGACCGGGTGGATGGGCATGAGAGTCTGATGATCCTGGTGGAGAGCGGCTATGGAGTGACTTTGGGGGTGGAGGCCGCCTGCCAGAGGGAGAGCAATGAGCTGGTGATGCTGGATATAGAGGACCACCGGGAGGAGAGGAAGCTCTGTCTGTCCTGGAAGCGGGACAGCCCCCGGATGAGAGCGGAGTATCTGGCTCTGATCAGGGAGTACTATGGCCTGGAGGAGGTCCCGAGAGGGAAGGACGCCTGAGGGCGGGAGAGCAGAGAAATGGGATGGCGCCGTTGAAGAAAACGGCGCCATCATTTTTGGAGATAGTTCTATCAAAAAAGGTTATTTGTCTGCTCGTGAAAAATTTAGTAAAATCAAAAAGGTAAAAG
>CANPNN010000068.1 GCA_947575475.1 uncultured Pseudoflavonifractor sp. | reverse complement strand
TTTTGCCTGGCCAAGGCAATATTACCGGTTGCTCATAATTTACCATAAAAAGACAGCTTACGCAATCCCTTTTCCATAATTTTCCATGGATAATCGTTCGACATCATGCGACATTTTACACTTTTTGACAACTTTCGGCTGTTTTTAGCATCCGCTGGGCCAGGATGCCGTAACCCTGGGTTGGGTCGCCCACCAGGACGTGAGTCACGGCTCCCACAAGCCTGCCGTTCTGGAGGATGGGGCTGCCGGACATGCCCTGGACGATGCCTCCGGTGGCCTCCAGAAGGGCGGGATCGGTGACCTTTATCATCATATCCCGACCGTCGTCGGCGTGGGGGAAGAGCTTGGTGATCTCTACCTCGTAGGAGCGCACCTCCTCCCCGGAAATGTTGGAGTAGATAAGGGCCTTGCCCGTCTCCACCTGGTCCTTGGAGGCCACCTCCACCGGCTCGGCCAGGTCCAGGGCCTTTCCATCCAGGGCGCCGTATACTCCGTGGCTGGTGTTGGCCCACAGCTCGCCGATATCGGCGGTGAGGTCAAATTCCCCGTGAAGCTCCCCCGGCTCCCCTTTGGTCCCCTTTTTTACGTCGGTGACACTGGCCCAGAGGACCCCGCCGCTCTCCATGGGCATGAGAAGGGCGGTGTCCACGTCGTTGATGCCGTGGCCCAAGGCTCCGAACTCCCCGGTGGCAGGGTCATAATAGGTCACGGTGCCGATGCCCGCCATGGAGTCCCGGAGCCAGGCTCCCAGCTTGTAACTGCCGTCGGTGGAGCATTTTACCGCCTGGGCGGTGACCTGGAGGGGCTTGCCGTCCCGCACTGCCCGGATGGACATCTCCTCCCCGCCGATCTTAGCCAGCTCCTGCTGTACCTCCTCGATGGTGTCCACCTCGGCGGCGTTGATGTGGGTGATCACATCACCCTCCCGCAGGCCGCAGGTCCTGGCGGGGACCACGTTTCCCCCGGCGGCGGGGATCTGGGAGAAGCCCACCACCATCACCCCGTCGGAGAAGAGCTTGACGCCCACCGCCCGGCCCATGGGGACCACCATCCGGGGCGGCTCACCCGCCCCCATCGCCGTCGCCTCCGCGGCCAGAGCTACACCGCCGCCCTGCCCCAGGAGTCCCAGCAGCAGCCCTGCCGCCAGCACTCCCCGGAGCAGGGCCGGCCTGCCCGGCCCCATTCTTTCCGTATCCTTCAATAAGACCACCCCCATTTGTTTTCCCTCGAATAAAAAAATCGAGACGGCGCTGTGAGGCGCCATCTCTTAATATGAACAGCCGGCCCCATTCCATGGCTGGAAATGAACAGCGCCTTTGGCTTGGGGGCTTTTCCCTGGCTCGGTGCGCCAAGGCTGTCCACATTTTATGCGGGGAATCAACGGGATTCTCTCTGTTTTTTCCAGCCTTTCTTTTTTTACGGCTGGACGAACATAGCTTTCCCCGGCATTTTCGTTTCAGCCGGGAAATTTTTGGCAAAAAAAGAGCCGGACTTCGTCCGGCTCCTTCTTCTTCAGTTTCTCCGCTTTCCCAACAGGCGCAGGAGATAGAGGAACATATTCACGAAATCCAAACACAGCTCCAGCGCCGCCAGGATGGAGGCCTTGCGCAGCATTTCCTCGTCCTGCTGGAAGGCGGCGTAAAACCGCTTGATCATCTGGGTATCATAGGCGGTATAGGCCAGGAAGAGGATCACGCCGATGGTGCAGACCGCCTGCTCCATGGCCCCCACGGCGGGGATGAACCACATAGCCACATTCATGATGATGAGGAAGAGCAGTCCGGTGAGAAGCACATTGCGCATCCGGGACAGATCGATATTGGTCACATACCCAAATACGGCCACGCCGCCAAAGTAGAGGGCGGTGGCGGCAAAGACCAGCACCACGCTCTCCAGCTGGTAGAGCAGCAGCCAGGTACCCACTACAAAGCCGATGAGGAGGCAGTGGATCACGAAGTAGACCATGGCCGTTCCCACGGATATCTTGTCCATCCGGGCCATCATGGCCCAGGACAGAGCCAGCTGGGCCACCAGCAGGATGATGTGGAGGTAGCCGCCGGTCAGGTTCACCAGGCTGCGGATCAGGTAGAAGCCCGGCCAGGTGTAGGCGACGAAGGCGGCCATGCCAAAGCTCACCATCAGGCCCAAAAACATGATAAGGAAGGTCCTGGCGGTATAGCGACCCAGGCTCAGCCCAGCCGCGCCCTGTTCCAGTTGACGCTCCTGCTCGTAAAAATTGTTTTCCATTTTGCATCGCTCCCTTTTCATACAGCTTACGCTGTGATTCTATCACTTATCCCCCTGATATGCAAGGGAAATTTAGCCGGCGCGGCGGGAGGGACGTTTTTTTCTGGCATTCAGATATACCCGCCGGGTCCTCCCCAAAGCGGTGAGGATGGCCCCCATGGTGGGCCAGCACAGAAGCAGGAACACCCCAAGCACCAGGGCCTCCTGCAGGTCAAGGGCGCTCAGGGAGAACAGCGCCTTGAGCCCCGGCTCGCTCACGCAGACCGCCAGAGCCGCCGCCATCAGGCCCCACAAGGCCCGGCGCTTCCAGTCAAAGGGCTTGCAGACCTGGTAGAGGACCAGCAGGCCGATGAACGCCACGCACAGAGCCGACAGGGTGGAGAGGACCTGGGTGGAAAAGTCAAAGGCGAAGGCGAACGCCTGAAGCCCCAGGATGACCAACAGATCGGTGAGGCCGCCGGGAAGCGCCTCCCGCAGGACATTGCCCATAAAATTCCCCTTTACCCGGCTCTTGTTTGGCTCCAGGGCCAGGAAGAAGGAGGGCACCCCGATGGTGAGGGCCGAGATGAGGGAGAGCTGGATGGGCACCAGGGGGTAGGGCATATCCACCAAGATGGTGAGAAGGGACAGGCAGAAGGAGAAAATGTTTTTCACCAGATAGAGGGCCGCTGAGCGCTGGATGTTGTTGATCACTCGCCGCCCCTCAGCCACCACCTGGGGGAGGCAGGCGAAGTTGGAGTCCAGCAGCACCAGCTGGGCGGCGTGGCAGGCCGCCTCGGAGCCTGAGGCCATGGCGATGCCGCAGTCGGCGTCCTTCAGGGCCAGCACGTCGTTGACGCCGTCCCCCGTCATGGCCACGGTGCGGCCCTGCTTCTGGAGGGCCTTCACCAGCTTCCGCTTCTGGCCCGGGGTCACCCGGCCGAAGACGGTGTAGTCCCGGGCGGCGGCATAGAGGTCCTCGTCGGTCTTCAGGGTGGCGGCGTCCACCCATTTTTCGGCGTTCTCCACCCCCGCCTGGCGGGCCACCTCGGCCACGGTAAGGGGGTTGTCCCCCGAGATCACCTTCACCGCCACCTTTTGCTGGGCAAAGTAGGCGAAGGTGTCGGGGGCCTCGGGCCGGATGGGGTTGGTCAGGAGGGCCAGAGCCATGGGCCGGACCCGCCGCCCGTCCAGGGGGGTCTTGCCGTCGGGGGTCCCGTCGTACTGGGCCAGCAAAAGGACCCGATAGCCTTTGGCGGAGTATGGCTCCACCATCTCCTTCAGATCGGCGTAGCGCTCCCCCATGACAAACTCCGGCGCCCCGGCCACAAAGGCCCCCCGGCCAGAGAAGACGGCGGCGGAATATTTATGCGCGGAGGAGAAGGGCACCTTGGCCGAGCAGGCCCAGGCCACCTTTTCGCTGAACCGGGCGCACATGGCCCTGCCCGTCTCGTTGTCCCCGCCCAGGGCGGCGTAGAGGGCGCTGGCCGCCTGCTCCACCCGGTCCCGGGGGTACTCCTCCTCGTCCAGCAGCACCAGGTCCCGGACCTCCATCCCCGGCTGGGTGATGGTGCCGGTCTTGTCCACGCACAGGACGTCCACCCGGGCCAGGGTCTCGATACAGTTCATGTCCTGGGCCAGGGTCTTTTTCTGGGCCAGACGGATCATGCTCACCGCCAGGGCCACGCTGGTGAGGAGGTAGAGCCCCTCGGGGATCATGCCGATGAGGGCGGCCACGGTGGCGGTCACCGCCTGGGTAAGGCCCAGGTCCAGCACAAAATACTGCTTCCAGAAGAGGATGGCCCCCATGGGGATGAGGGCGAAGCCGATGAAACGGATCAGCTTGGTGAGGGAGGCCATCATCTCCGACTGGCCCGCCCGGACCCCCTTCTTGGCCTCCAGGGTGAGCCGGGCGGCGTAGGAATCCGCCCCCACCGCCGTGAGCTGAGCCCGGCAGGAGCCGGAGACCACGAAGGAGCCGGAGCGGAGTTTTCCGCCCGGGCCTCTCTCCTGGGGCTCGGCCTCGCCGGTGATCATGGCCTCGTTGACCTGGACCGAGCCGGACCGGACCACCGCGTCGGCGGTGATCTGGTCCCCGGCGGAGAAGACGGCGACGTCGTCCCGGACCATATGGTCGGTGGGCACGCTCATCTCCGAGCCTGCCCGGACCACCGTGCCCCGGGAGGCGGCCAGCAGCTTGAGCTTGTCGATGGTCTTTTTGGAGCGCAGCTCCTGAAAGATGCCGATGACGGTGTTGATCACGGCAATAAAGATAAAGGTGGCATCCTTATAGGACCCCACGGCCACCAAGGCGGCAGCCAGCACCAGGAAGATGAGGTTGAAGAAGGTAAACACATTCTCCTTTATGATCTCTTTCTCGGTCCGGGTGGGACCTTTGACGGTCACATTGGCCCAGCCGCCCCTCTGCCGTTCCAGCACCTGGTCCTTGGACAGACCCTGGGCCGGGTCGGCCTCCACCACGGGGATGGGGGTCCGGGTGTCTGCGGCCTCGGTTTGGGGCGTTTTCATTCGTCTCATGGCGTTTCACCTTCTATCCGGCCCTGTCCCCCGCTATATATGGAGGGAGGAGGGGATCTGAATTGGAAGAGCATACACGCAAAAGCACCGACTCTATGACCCGGCTGGCCCTGTGCGCGGTGGTGGCAGCGGCGGCGGTCTACGCCGGGGAGAAGCTGTGCGAGGGCAAGCATTGGCCCCTGTGGGAAAAATACGGCCCCTGGATCCTGGAGAACAAAGTCCAGGCCATCGCCGTCCTGGCGGCGGTACTGTACGGCGTCTCTCTGGCCGTTTGGCCGGAGGAAAAGAAACCGGAGGTGGTGGAGGGATTTGAGGCCTGCGTGTAAAGGAAAAAGGAAAAGGGAAAAAGCTATGGTCTTGTGGCCGCCGTAGGCGGCTCATTTTAAGTAGTCCGGCTCCGCCGGACCTCTCTATTCAGCTTTTTACTTTTTCCCTTTTACCTATACAGGGGTACCATGGCCCCGCCGATGATGCCCGCGTCATTGCCCAGCTGGGCTACGCAGACCTTGGTGCGGCGGGGGCTGTCGTGGGTAAATTCCTCCCGGTCCAGGGCGGAGCGGAGGGGGGCGAGGAGGTTCTCCCCCTGGGCGCAGATGCCGCCGCCGATGCACAGGACCTCGGGCTGGAGGATATTGATGAGGTTGGCAAGGCCGCAGGCCAGATCCTCGATGTACTCGTCCAGAACGGCCTGGGCCACGGCGTCCCCGGCCTGGGCCGCATCGAAGGGGGTCTTGCCGTTGACCTGGTCCAGGGTGGGGGCCAGCCTCCAAAGGCCGCTGTCCGGGTGGGCCTCCATGGCCTTCCGGGTGGAGAAGATGAGGCCGGTGGCCGAGGCGTAGGCCTCCCAGCAGCCCTTTCTCCCACAGGTGCACGCCCGGCCCCCCCGGTGGATGACGGTGTGGCCCGCCTCCATGCCCGAGTAGTTAAAGCCGGTGTAGAGCTTGCCCTCCAGCACCGCTCCCGAGCCCACCCCGGTGCCCAGGGTGACCGCCACCAGGGACTTGCGGCCCATGCCCGCCCCGGCCACGAACTCCCCCAGGGCGGCGGCGTTGGCGTCGTTCTCCAGCAGGGCGGGAAGGCCCAGCCGCCGGCTCACCAGATCGGCCAGGGGGGCGTGGTCCAGCTCCAGATTGTAGGCGTGGAGCACCACTCCGCCCTCCGGGTCGATGTTTCCCGGGGAGGCTAGCCCTATGCTCCGGGCCTGGGAAACCTCCACCCCCGCCTTCTCCGCCGCCAGACGGGCGGCCTGGGCGATGGCGTCCGCGATGGGCTCCGCCCCCCGGGGGCAGGGGACGCTGGCCTTGGCCAACAGCCGTCCCTCCCCGTCCACCATGCCGGCGGCCACGTTGGTGCCGCCCAGGTCGATGCCGATATAGTACACAGCCATTCCTCCCTTTTTAATTTACATAATATAATTATGGAAAACCATTTCCCGTGGGAAATGGCTCCCAAAGGTCTGTGGTCATTATAAATCAAATCCGCCCTTCTGGCTACCCGGAAAGGCGGAATTTTTCCATTTGTTCACAAATTCTTAAGGCATAGTCCGCCCCGCCAGTCCGCCCCGGCCAGGGCGGTGAAGGCGAAGCCCTCCCAGACCCCCGTCTCCCCCGGCTCCAGCAGGGGCACGGAGACCTGCCGGGGGGGACGGCGGAAGATCCCCTCTCCGGTACACTTCACCCGGGCCTCCTTCAACGTCCAGAGGGTATAGAAGTCCTCCCAGCGGCCTCCCCTGCTTTGGAACCAGGCGTATTCCCGGCTGCTGAGGGCATACCGGGGAAGCCCCGGGGAGCGGGGGGCCGTCACCTCGATATCCGCCCCAAGGGGCGCCTCCCCCAAAGCGCAGAGGGACAGGCCCCGGGAATGACTGAGGCTGAAATGGAGGCGGGGATGCTCCGGGAACCAGGGCTTCCCCCCCTCCAGCCGTTCTATCCTGGGAAGGGACTCCATCCCCTCCTCCCTCAGGAGAGCGGCCAGCAGCGCGTAGGCGTCCCCCTCCCCCACCTTCCAGATCACGGCCCTCACCTCCCTTTTTTAACATTTTAGCATTTTTGCTCTTTCCTCCGCAAGGGTTTTCGGGTAAAATAGGAGTTTGGACAGGCCGATAGGCCCATTCCTCCCATACATTAAGGGAATCTTAAACATTTCCCCCCTTTGGGCTTAAAAAAGGGGCCGTATACTCTCCAACATGAGGTGATCGCCATGTATAACATTCTCATCTGCGACGACGACAGGGATATTGTCTCCGCCCTGGACATCTATCTCACCAGCGAGGGCTACCACACCATCGCCGCCT
>CANPNN010000067.1 GCA_947575475.1 uncultured Pseudoflavonifractor sp. | reverse complement strand
CTCCCAGAGAATGGCGGTGCCGTTTTCCGTGAAGCGGTTGCCGTCAAACTGGGAGCGGATCACGTTGCTCTGGCTGGCGTTGAAGTGAATACCCACCTCATTATCTATAAACTCGCAATAGCGGAAATTCAACCAGAAATCCCTGTAGGGCAGCACAGCGGACCTGCAGCCGGTGAAGGCGCAGCCCGTCAGGTGAACCCGGGCGGCGGTGATGCCCACGTTCCCTCTGCCCCTGCCTACAAAGTCAATGTCGCTGATCTCATCGATGAGGGCCTGCAGCTCCTCCATCGTCCCAACAAGCGCATCCTCTGGGTAGTTGTCCACCGTCTGGATGACCCAGACCTTCATGGTCTGGTGAAGGATGATCACATCCCCGCCCTTCATGGCGATGGTCCAAGTTCTCTCGGCCACATTGTCCCGACCCAGGAAGTCTACAAAGCTCACCGCCATGGCCTCCGGGCAGTAGCCATGGGGTACAGTAGGTGATAGACTCGTCCGGGCCGTTGGTGGAGATGTATGGCTCGTTGCCCCGGCCCAGCAGGAGCTGATAGCTCCCGTCCTTATCCGTATAGGTCACTGTGGCTGTACCGCCGTCATCGTAGGTCCTGGGCCGGGTGCTCTGATACCATCCCAGTGTGGAGATGGGCGGCATCAAAGTAGGTGAGAATGGCGTCGCTTCCCTGGAGGGTCACATTCTCTGACCTGACGTCTCGATGGACGGCTCCCAGGGAGTGGAGCACCCACAGCCCTCCGCGCAGCTGCTTTACGATCCGCCTTATCTCCGCCCCGGTGAAAAGGATCTCCCGAAAAGAAAGTCCAGGGTATCCCCCTGGATAAATTCCTCCAGCACCAGGTCATCCTCCTCCCCCACCGCCACCTCATATACCGTAGGCAGGTTGGGGCAGGGTGACCTCCCGGTTCCCCGCAAACCACCGAAGGATAAACTGCCGCCCCAGGGCCCGTCCTTCAAAGCATCACATCCCTCCTGAAGGGCTTTTGTCAGCCAGGTATAGATGAGAATCACCTCAAAATTCGCGTTATTATACAGCCAGCATATTGCTTTACCCTCATAAGTCCTATAAATTATTATAGAAGATCCCCACAACTCACTTTCCTCCTGCAATTTCTTGCCTGCAGGAAATTTTTATGGTATGATATTTTTTATAACCTGCCCTGAAAGGGGAATCTCCCATGAAGTACGCCGCCATTCTTTCCGATACCCACGGCCTTCTGCGGCCCCAGGTACTGGAATATCTGGCCCAGGCCGACATTGTCATCCACGGCGGGGACATTAACACCCAAGCCATTGTAGACACTTTGGCAGGCTTTGGTCCCCTTTATATCGTCCGGGGCAACAACGATAAAGAATGGGCAGAGAAACTCCCGCTCCACCGCACCTTTTCCATCGAAGGCGTACGCTTCTTCCTGATCCACAACAAGAAAAATGTGCCCCCTGACCTGAGTGATGTGGACATAGTAGTCTATGGCCACTCCCACAAATACTCCCAGGAAGAACAGAATGGGATCCTTTGGCTAAATCCGGGCAGTTGCGGCAAACGACGGTTTGACCAGGAGATCACCCTTGCTATGTTGGCCATTGAAAATGGCCGCTTTCAAGTGGAAAAAATCGTCATTTCCCAGGAGAAAACTTAACTCTCCCACTTTATTTTTTAAGAGAAAGAGGGATCATATGGAACGGGAAAATTTTCGCTCCCGGCTAGGCTTTCTGCTGGTCAGCGCAGGCTGCGCCGTGGGCATCGGCAACGTGTGGAAGTTCCCTTATGTGACGGGGCAAAACGGCGGCGGGGTCTTTGTTCTGTTCTACCTGCTGTTTCTGGTACTGATGGGGGTCCCCGTCCTCACCATGGAGCTGGCGGTGGGCCGGAGCAGCGGAAAGAGCGCCGTGCTGGGCTATAAGACCCTGGAGCCCAAGGGGACCAAATGGCACCTCCACGGCTGGTTTTGCGTGGCGGGATGCTGCCTTCTCATGATGTACTACACCACCGTCTCGGGCTGGATGCTGGGATACTTTTTCAAGTTTGCCACCGGCTCCTTCACGGGGCTGGAGGGGGCAGCGATAGACGGTGTGTTCACTGCCATGCGCGCCAATGCGGCCGAGATGACGCTTTGGATGACGGCCACCGTTCTGGGAGGCTTCCTGGTGTGCAGCTTTGGCCTTCAAAAGGGCCTGGAGCGGATCACCAAGGTGATGATGCTGGGCCTTCTGGGGCTTATCGCCCTGCTGGCCCTTCACAGCCTCACCCTCCCCGGAGGCATGGAGGGGGTCAAATTTTACCTTCTCCCCGACTTTGAACGGGCCAAGTCGGCGGGGCTGGGCAACGTCATTACCGCCGCCATGAACCAGGCCTTCTTCACCCTGAGCCTGGGCATCGCCGCCATGGAGGTCTTTGGAAGCTATATGACCAGAGATCACACTCTTACCAGCGAGGCGGTGCGCATCTGCTCCCTGGACACCTTTGTTGCCCTGATGTCAGGGCTCATCATCTTCCCCGCCTGTTTCGCCTTTGGGGTGGAGCCGGACAGCGGACCTTCCCTCATCTTTATGACCCTGCCCAAAGTGTTTCTCAACATGGCGGGAGGACGGCTATGGGGGGCCCTGTTTTTCCTGTTTATGACCTTCGCCAGCTTTTCCACCGTCATCGCCGTCTTTGAGAATCTCCAGGCCAACTGTATCGACAACTTCGGCTGGTCCAGAAAAAAGGCCGCCCTGCTCAACTGCCTGTTCATCCTCCTGGCCAGTATGCCCTGTGTGCTGGGCTACAACCTTTGGAGCGAAGTGCGCATCCTGGGACGGGACGTGCTGGACTTTGAGGATTTCCTGGTGAGCAACCTTCTCCTTCCCCTGGGGTCCCTGGTGTACCTGCTGTTCTGTGTCACCAAGTGGGGCTGGGGGTATGACAATTACCTGGCTGAGGCTAATGCGGGCAGCGGCATGAAAATGCCCCGGTGGCTCAAGCCCTATTTTCAATTCATCCTCCCTGTGCTGGTTCTGGTCATTTTGATCCAGGGGCTGCTGCCCGGATAAGTTGGCGAGGGGCTTAAGGTGGAAAGTTTGGCTCGATTCAGGTCTATGGCGGCGATGCGGCCGCTGTTTCGGCCCTGACCACAGGGCACCGGGCCTATACGGTCCTGCCTGGATAGGTCCCGGTGCCGGACGGAACCTTTGAATATGGATGGACCCGAATGGTGGCGCCGGGCCGGCTCTGGATCTGGCGGCCGGGAAAATAAGTATAAAAAGGTAGGGCATCTGCCAGGCAGACGCCCTACCTTTTTTGTTTTTTAGAATGCCACCTTCAAAAACAGAGCCACGCAGCACAGGAGAATGGCGCAGGGCACATACAGGTACCGGCCCAAGCTGTACCACAGTCGGCCGGGGTTCCTTTTCGCTCCCTTGCTCACCTCGTCCAGAAGGTCCTTCCGGGGGATGATCCAGAACCAGCTCACCGCCCCCAGGGTAGCGCCGATGGGGATGATGTAGATGGAGACGATGTCCATCCATGGACCCCATTTGGCAATGGGTTCCATGTGGAGGCCCACCCCCAGGCAGACCGTGCACAGGAGGGCCAGCATCACCTTACGGCCAAGCTTGGGAAAACGGTGCAGAAGGGATTCCCCCACCGCCTCAAACATGTTTTGCAGGGAGCTGACCCCGGCGAAGATCATGGCGGTGTAGAGAATGACGGCGAAGAGCCTGCCCAGAGGGATATCCTGGAGGATGCGGGGCAGGGTGACAAAGAGGAGGGCAGGACCCGCCCCCACGTCCAGGCCGTAGGCGAAACAGGCGGGGATGATGACCAGGGCGGCCACCAAAGCGGCGATGGTGTCAAAAAGAGCGGTCCGCTTGGCCAGGGCCACCACGTCCTCAGCGCTGTCCAGATAGGCCCCGTAGACGATCATCCCGCTTCCCGTAATGGACAGGGAAAAAAAGGCCTGTCCCATGGCCCAGACCCACACCATAGGGTCCAGAAGCTCCTCCCACCGAGGGGTGAACATGTACCGGTAGCCCTCCGCCGCCCCGGGCAGAAAGGCCACCCGGACCGCCAGCACCAGAAAGATGAGAAAGAACAGGGGCATCATCACCTTATTGCTCTTTTCAATGCTTTTTGCTCCCAGAAGGAGCGTCAGGAGCGTACCCACCACCACTATGACATGGAAAGGAACCACCGAGTAGTCCGAGCCGGAAAAGCCTCCAAACCAGACAGCAGTGTCCGTTGTCATCAGGGAGCCGTCTACCGCTCCTACCAGAGCCTTTAAAACATAGGAGACGATAACGGCATAGCCAATGGCAATACACATGGAACCAGCCAGAGGGAGCCAGCCCACCAAACCGCCCGCTCCGCCCAGAGATTTTTTGCGGGAGGACCAGGCCATTTTATAGGTCCCCAATGTTCCCGTCCGCGCCCGGCGACCCATAGCATACTCCGCAGAGAGTCCCACAAAGCCGAAAAGCAGGATAAAGAACAGATAGGAAATGAGAAAGGCACTGCCTCCGTAGCTGCCCATTTTGGCGGGAAACCCCCACACATTGGCCATACCCACGGCGGAGCCTACCGCCGAGAGCACAAACCCCCAACTACTGGTAAACTGTCTGTTCTTCCTCTCCTGATCCATTGATGCTTCTCCCTTCTCTCGAGCCGTATTTTATCTGGTTCCGGGGGATGGGGCCCTTTCAGCATACCGACTTCGAGGGGAATTGTCAATCCCGATCTGCAGAACGTCTACAGCCAGATAAAACTTCCATTTACACGGGCTGTGCCGGAATGATAGATCCGGGTCACCAGCACGAAAGGAATTTTTACCTATTTGTTATTTTATTAACAGAATTTCACTTTAAAAATTCGGAAAAAGCTCTTGCGCCCGGAGGATTTGGGCGGTATACTATACGGGTATCTTTATGACTTTATATTCCCGGAAAGGAATCTAAACGTATGGCTGAAAATGAGAAAAAGCCTCTGGTAAAAAAGCGGGACCTGATCATCGTGGCTGCTGTCCTATTGATCGCAGTGGCTGGAATGGTAGCGGTGAAATTCTTTGCCCCCGATACCGCCACCGGCACTGCCAGAATTCTTGTAGGAAACTACCTCTATAAGGAGGTCTCTCTGGACGAGGACCAGGTCATTGAGATCGATCAGGGCAATGGTATCATTAATCATGTGGAGGTAAAGGATGGCGCCATCGACATGCTGGACTCCTCCTGCCCTGACCAGCAATGCGTTGGCCAGGGTGAGATCACCAGGGAAAATTACGAGGAACGTATCCTCCGCAACTGGATCATATGCCTTCCCAATCAGGTCACCATTGAACTCACATTGGAGGACGAGGGTTAAATGAAGCAGTCTTCTTCCCGCCTCACCGTCCAGCGAATGACCCGGCTGGCCCTCTTGGCGGCTGCAGCGGTAGTCCTTGGTTACATAGAAGGCATCCTCTCCGCTTTCATGCTGCTGCCCCCCGGGATCAAGCTGGGACTTGCCAATACGGTGCTTCTCTACTCCATCTATCTTCTGGGGCCCGGCTATTCAGTGATCCTGATGATATTAAAGGTGGTTCTCACCGGATTCATGTCGGGTAATCTGGCCTCTGCCTTCCTCTATAGTATGGGCGGCGGGATCTTAAGCCTTGTGATGATGCTTCTGACTAAATTTTTAGGGCGGGACAAGGTCTCCATCGTAGGCGTTTCTGTGATCGGCGCCGTATTCCACAACGTGGGCCAGCTTTTGGTAGCCGCTCTGGTCTTACAGACCCCTGGGCTTATGTTCTATATTTTTCCTCTGCTGATCGCCGCTGTCATCACCGGAATTATCACCGGCCTTGCCGGACGGCAGATCGTGCGGGTACTGAAGATCCCCGGCTCTTCCGACCCATTTCAGAAGACGGGAGGGGATCAGACATGAAAAAGCGTTTTTTAGGGTCGCTCCTCTGCGCCGCCCTTCTCACCGGCCTTACCGCCTGCGGCGGAACGGTCACCCCTACGTCCACCCCCACTCCCCAGCGGCAAAGCCAGGTAGGATTCTATTTTGACACTGTGGTGACCATGGAGGTCTATACCGACGACAGCTCCCTTCTCTCTGACGCCCAGGTGGAGTGCCAGCGGTACGACAATATGCTGAGCAAGACGACCGAGGGCTCCGATGTATGGAATATCAACCATGCCAATGGACAGCGGGTAGCTGTCAGCGATGAGACCCGTGAGATCCTGGAAAAGGCCTTGGAATATTCCCGGCTCTCCAACGGCATCTTTGACGTCACGGTTGAACCCTGTGTAGCCTTGTGGGATTTCACTGGGGAAAATATGGGAGTCCTTCCGGACGAGACCGCTCTGGCTCAGGCTGCCGCCAAGGTGGACTGGACCCAGATCGACGTCAATGACGAGGGGGTCCTTCTTCCTGCCGGCATGACCATTGACCTTGGGGCCATCGCCAAGGGTTACATCACCGATCGCATTGCCGACTTTCTGAAGGCCCGGGGCGTAGAAAGCGGCTTTCTGAACTTTGGCGGCAATGTGCTTGTGATCGGCAGTAAGCCTGACGGCACCGAATGGAATATCGGCATTCAGGATCCATTGGGAAAACGGGACCAAAACATCGTGGGAGCCGCCAAAGTCTCCAACCAGGCGGTGGTCACCAGCGGCATCTATGAGCGGGGCTTTGACTTGGACGGAGTGCGCTACCATCACATTTTGGATACCTCCTCCGGCTGGCCTGTCCAGAATGAGTTGGCGGGAGTCTCTATTATCGCCGGAGATGCCTTTGACGCAGACGCCCTCTCCACCACCGTCTTTGCCATGGGTGTAGAGGAGGGTACCGCCTTTATCGAAGCTCTGGAGGGCATCGAAGCTATTTTTGTCACCCGGGACGATACGGTGACCTGGACCTCGGGTCTGAACGACAGATTTGTCTTGGCCAATTGACGTCAGTTAAGGAACCGGGACCTCCGGGACCTTTTCTATAGAACCCATCTGTTAGGGTGGAGGTCTGTCCCCCGCTCTGTGGGCAACAATTAAGAAGAAGGAGTTGGATCGGATTATGGGAATGGGAATCCATGGTGTCCGGCTGGACGGTCATAAAAATACCGT
>CANPNN010000066.1 GCA_947575475.1 uncultured Pseudoflavonifractor sp. | reverse complement strand
AGCTTGCCGTTGTAGTTGTAGCCCATGGAGAAGCCGTGGGCGCCGCTGTCGTGGATCACCAGCAGGTCCCCGGTCTCGATCTCGGGCAGTTCCCGGTCGATGGCGAATTTATCGTTGTTTTCGCACAGGGAGCCCACCACGTCGTAGGTGTGGTCCAGGGGCTTGTCCTCCTTGCCCATCACCGTAATGTGGTGGTAGGCCCCGTACATGGCGGGGCGCATGAGGTTGGCCGCGCAGGCGTCCACCCCCACATACTCTTTGTAGGTGTGCTTGAAGTGGAGGACTTTGGTGACCAGGCAGCCGTTGGGGCCCAGCATATAGCGGCCCAGCTCGGTGTAGATGGCCACGTCCCCCATGCCCGCGGGGACCAGAATTTTCTCGAACTGCTCCCGGACACCCTCCCCGATGGCGAAGATGTCGTTTTTCGGCTGGTCGGGGCGGTAGGGGATGCCCACGCCGCCGGAGAGGTTGATAAAGCACACATCGCAGCCGGTCTCCCGCTCCAGGTCGGCGGCAAGCTGGAAGAGGATGCCCGCCAGGGCGGGATAGTAGTCGTTGGAGAGGGTGTTGGAGGCCAAAAAGGCGTGGATGCCGAAACGCTTGGCCCCCATGGATTTTAGCTTTTTAAAGCCCTCAAAGAGCTGGTCCCGGGTAAAGCCGTATTTGCTGTCTCCCGGGGTGTCCATGACCTGGAAGCCCTCCTTGCTCGCTCCCAGCTGGAAGACCCCGCCGGGGTTGAAGCGGCAGGAGATGGTCTCGGGGATATAGCCCAGGGTGTCCTTCAAAAAGTCGATGTGGGTAAAGTCGTCCAGGTTGATGACCGCCCCCAGCTTGTCCGCCAGCTGATATTCGCAGGCGGGGGTCTCGTTGGAGGAGAACATGATGTCGTGGCCCTGGAAGCCGCATTTGTCGGAGAGCATGAGCTCGGTGAGGGAGGAGCAGTCCACCCCGCAGCCCTCCTCCTGGAGAATTTTCAGGATGCCGGGGGTGGGGGTGGCCTTTACGGCGAAATACTCCTGGAAGCCGGGGTTCCAGGCGAAGGCGGCCTTCAGGTTCCGGGCGGTTTCCCGGATGCCCTTCTCATCGTAAAGATGGAAGGGAGTGGGGTAGGTCTCGGTGATGGCCTGGAGCTGGGGGAGGGTCACAAAAGGAGTTTTCATGGGCGAAGGCCTCGTTTCTCTTCGTATTTTCTTTATAATAGCACCCCAAGAGGAGAACTGTCAACGGGGTCATTTTGTGAAGAAAACACAAAAATCAAAAAAGAAAAAATTGTCTATTGACATCTGGGGGGCGGTCTGGTATGATACCACCCAATGAGGAAAGGAGGGATCGGTCATGAACAAGCTGACGGGGCGACCCATTCGCTTTGGATACGGGCCTTTTCTTTCCTTTTTTAATGGGCAATCTTTTTATTGACGATCACATTTGTGGTCGTCTTTTTTTTGCCCATTGCAAAGAGGTTCCATGTGAGGGACGAAAGAAAAGAAGGGAGAAATGAAGTATGAATCAAGACGTGATCCGCGACGCCCGTAAGCTGGGCGTGCCCAAAATGCTGCTGCTGGGGCTTCAGCACATGTTCGCCATGTTCGGGGCCACCATCCTGGTACCCATTTTGGTCCAGAGCTACGGCCTGCCGCTGAATATCCAGACCACCCTGTTCTTTGCCGGGATCGGCACATTGTTCTTCCATGTGTGCGCCAAATTTAAGGTGCCTGCCTTCCTGGGCTCCTCCTTTGCCTTCCTGGGCGGCTTTGCCACCATTGCCGGTATGAGCGACGGGGCCTACGCCACCATGGCGGCGGGCGAAAAGCTGCAGTACGCCTGCGGCGGCATTGTGGTGGCCGGTCTTCTCTATCTGGTGCTGGCCCTGATCGTCAAGGCGGTGGGGGTCCACAAGGTCATGCGGTTTTTGCCCCCGGTGGTCACCGGGCCCATCATCATCTGCATTGGATTGAACCTGGCCCCCTCGGCTGTGAGCAACGCCTCCACCTGCTGGTGGCTGGCCCTGGTGGCGATGGCTATCATCATTGTGTGCAACATCTGGGGCAAGGGTATGGTGAAGATCATTCCCATCCTGCTGGGTGTGGTGGGAGCCTACATTGTGGCCATCCTTGCAAGACAGGTGGACTTTACCGGCGTGAAGGACGCCGCCTGGGTCGGCTTCCAGCCCTTCGTCACCGACTTTGGCGGCAGCGTGGCCAAGTTTGATCTCAGCGCCATCCTGGTCATGGCCCCCATCGCCATCGCCTCCATGATGGAGCACATCGGCGATATGTCCGCCATCTCCGCCACCGTGGGGGAGAACTTCCTGGAGGAGCCGGGGCTCCACCGGACCCTCATCGGCGACGGTATCGCCACCTCTCTGGCCGGCCTCTTCGGCGGCCCGGCCAACACCACCTACGGCGAGAACACCGGCGTGCTGGTCCTCTCCCGGGTCCATGATCCCAAGGTCATTCGCCTGGCGGCGGTCTACGCCCTGGTCCTGTCCTTCAGCCCCAAGTTCGCCGCCCTCATCGGGGCCTTGCCCTCCGCCATCATCGGGGGCGTCAGCTTCATCCTCTATGGCATGATCTCTGCCATCGGCGTACGCAACGTGGTGGAGAACCAGGTGGACTTCACCAACTCCCGGAACCTCATCATCGCCGCGGTGATCCTGGTCTGCGGCCTGGGCTTCTCCGGGGGGCTCACCTTCCAGGTGGGAGGCGCCAGCGTGACCCTCACGGGCCTTGCCATCGCCGCCATCGCGGGGATCCTCCTCAACGCGGTCCTGCCCGGCAACGACTACGAGTTTGGCAAGGATGACGGCCACAACTCCGGCAACCTGGGTAAGTACTAAGAAACGGATAGAAAAGAGGACCCAAACCGCACCACGGTTCGGGTCCTCTTTTTTTAAGGATCAGATCTCCTGCTTTTTCCGGTACACATCCAGATAGACCGCGATCCGGTTATTCTGGATGAACTCCCCGATCTCCCGGCGGAAGGGGTCGTCCCGCAGCAGGGCCACGATCTCCGGGGCATAGCGGGTGCCGCTGCCCCGGAGCAGCTCCTCCACCAGCTGGTCGTAGGTCTTGGCGGCGGCGTAGCTGCGGCCGATGTTGTCGGTGCCCGCATCCAGGGAGTCCACCACCGTGACGATGTCGATGATCCGGCGGACGTTCTCTGGAAGGGGCCTCTCCCCCTTGGGATAGCCGCCGGCTCTGTCGTAGGAGCGGTGGTGGAAGTAGGAGACGCTGGAGATGGAGGACATGCCCAGGGACTCCAGCAGATTGCAGCCGAAGACGGGGTGGTGCTGGATGCACAGGAACTCCTCGTCCAAAAGGCTGCGGCTGTACATGCCCACGGAGTTCAGGAGCATACACTTTCCCAGGTCATGGTAGAGCCCGCACAGGTAGGCCAGCTCCAGCAGGATCTTGTGGTTTTCCGGGTGCTCCGGGCCAAGGTCCAGGTCAAAGGCGCCGTTGAGGAGGGCGGGGGCGGTCTCCAGCAGCCGCTCACAGAACCGCCGGGTCAGCAGGGCCACCATCTTGGAGTGGACGAAGGTGGGGGCGTGACAGGCCAAGATGTAGTCCAGGATGCGGCGCTTGAACTGCTCGTCGGTCTCGGTGGACTGGCTGATGATGTTCTGGAGGGACCGGGAGACCTGGAGGGAATACTCGTTCCGGGGCAGGAGGAAGAGGTATTCCTTCTGCTTTTCGATGATGTGCTGGACCCGGGGCTCCCAGCGGAGGAAATCTTCGGGGGAGAGCCGGCGGGCGTAGGTGAGCAGATACTCCGGGGCGCAGAGGATGACCCAGATATTGTCCCCGGAGAAGTCGTGGATGTCGGCCTCCTCACACATGTCGTAAAGGGTCTCCAGCAGTTCCTCCAGGGGGGCCAGACCCGCGTGGTACCGGGCGGCCAGGCAGGTATACCGGGTGGTGCGGTTGCTGACGAACCGCTCCTGAACGTTGGCGCTTTGGGACTGGTAGGCCTGGATGAACTGGGCGGACTCCAGCATGGCCTGGGCGATCACCGGGTCGTGGTTGTGCTGGAGGACGGTGAGAAATTCTGTGCGGTCATAGTGCATGGCGTAGGCAAAGCTGTCCCAGGGAAGACCCGGGTCCAGAGAGCGGTAGTGGGGGGACTGGATCACCGCCATGGCCCGGTCAAAGCAGGCCATGTAGTCCTCCCAGCCGTCCCGCATATGGAGCTCGCCCTTGGGAGAGGGGGAGCCCCGGTAGCTGGTAAGGCCGTATTTCAGGTTGCCCAGACAGCGGATGATGTAGGCCCGGGTCTCGGGGTCCTGAATTTCCTCATACTGTTCCAGGCAGGCGGCGCCGGCGCTGAAATACTGGTCAATCCCCTCCACAAACAGGTCCAGCCCCAATTTGCTGTCCCGCACGTTGAGGTACATGAGGGTGATGCCCTGAAAGTAGAGCTCCCGGATCATCAGCGCCCGGTCTCTGTGGTGCTGGGCATATGCGTAGAGAAGCCTGTGGATCCGGTAGGCCACCCCCACATCGGGGCTGCGGTTGTGGTTGAAAAGCGCCCCGGCCAGCTCGGAGAGCTGCCCGGCCTCTTCGGCGGAGAGCTCCTGGGGCTTTCGGGAGAAGAGGATATCCTTTAAAATGCGGTCGTTGTCCTGGTGGATCTGAAACAGCCTCTCCGCCCCGGAACGGATGGCGGCGATGATCTGCTCCCCGGACATGTCCGGGGAGATATGAGGTTTGGCCAGGTCCTGGGCGGCAATGATATTATAAAGATAGGCCTCATAAAGTCCGGTCATCTGGGGATCCCTCCAAATAGGGGAGATGGGGAGAAAAACTCCATTATGTACAGTACCATAAAACCCGACCCTGCGCAAGGGATAAAAATTTCTGAATTAGCACTTTTGGAATGGGAGTGCTAACGTTTACAATTTGGACATAATTTGTGGTATATTTGTTCACAGCCATTGAGTATACTGATACTCAAGAGACGGGGGACCCCAAAAGCGACCCCGGAATATAGAAAGGTTGAGTCCAATGGAGCCTCAAAATGTTAGCAAGTAAAATATAAGAGTGCTAAATATGAAATAAAAAAGGAGATCATGATTATGTTTGGTATGCTTCCCTTTGACCGCAGTGACAACAACCTGTTTGACACCTTTGACAACTTTGCCCGGGATTTCTTCCGCCGGTCCAACACTGACCTGCCCGCCTTCCGTACCGACATCCGGGATACCGGGGACAGCTATGTGCTGGAGGCTGAGCTGCCCGGCTTTAAGAAGGAGGACATCACCCTGGATCTGAAGGACGGCATCCTCACCATCACCGCCGCCCACAGCGACGAGACGGAGGACAAGGCCGCCGACGGCAGCTATATCCGCCGGGAGCGCCGCTACGGCTCCTTCCAGCGCAGCTTTGACGTGACGGGGATCGAGGAGAAGAACATCACCGCCGCCTATGAAAACGGTGTGCTGGCCCTGACCCTCCCCAAGCCCAAGCCCGTGGAGCCGGAGACCCACCGCATCGCCATCCAGTAAGGGTCGTCTGGGGCCGGCCAGCGGAAGCTGGCCGGCCCTTTTTCTGCCATCAAACCGAAATAGGAAGGATGTGAGCGTCCATGAACGCGCAAAATTATACCCAGAAGACGGTGGAGGCCATCCAGTCCGCCCAGTCCATTGCCACCGAGTATGGTAGCCAGCAGATCGGGCAGTGTCATCTGCTCCTGGCCCTGTTGGAGGCGGAGCAGGGCCTGGTCCCCCAGCTCCTGGAAAAGATGGGCCTCACCGTGCCCAGCTTCCACGCCGCGGCCAAGACCCTGGTGGAGCGGCAGCCCAGGGTCTCCGGCCCGGGCCGGGAGGCGGGGAGGATCTATGTCTCCCAGGGGATGGACCGGACCCTCAACGCCGCCGAGGAGACCGCAAGGCAGATGAAGGACGAGTACGTGTCGGTGGAGCATCTGCTCCTTGCCCTGGTGAAGACCGCGGACCGGGAGTTGTCTGAGCTTTTCCAAACATACCGGGTCACCGAAGAGGGAGTTTTGCAGGCGCTGGCCGCTGTCCGGGGGAACCAGCAGGTGACCTCCGACAACCCGGAGGAGACCTACGACGCCCTGAAGAAGTATGGCGCTGACCTGGTGGAGCGGGCCCGGCAGAACAAGCTGGACCCGGTGATCGGCCGGGATGAGGAGATCCGGAACGTGATCCGTATCCTCTCCCGGAAGAGCAAGAATAACCCGGTGCTCATCGGCGAGCCGGGGGTGGGCAAGACCGCCATCGCTGAGGGGCTGGCCCAGCGGATCGTGAAGGGGGAGGTGCCCGCCTCCTTAAAGGACAAGACCGTCTTCAGCCTGGATATGGGCGCCCTCATCGCTGGGGCCAAGTACCGGGGAGAGTTCGAAGAGCGGCTGAAGGCGGTGCTGGGCGAGGTCCGCAAGTCCGAGGGCCGCATCCTCCTCTTTATCGACGAGCTCCACACCATCGTGGGGGCGGGGAAGACCGAGGGCAGCATGGACGCGGGCAACCTGTTAAAGCCCATGCTGGCCCGGGGGGAGCTCCACTGTATTGGGGCCACCACCCTCAATGAGTACCGCCGGTATATCGAGAAGGACGCCGCCCTGGAGCGCCGCTTCCAGCCCGTGCTGGTAAAGGAGCCGACTGTGGAGGACACGGTGGCCATCCTCCGGGGTCTGAAGGAGCGCTACCAGGTCTTCCACGGGGTAAAGATCACCGATGGGGCCATCATCGCTGCCGCCACCCTGTCCAACCGGTACATCACCGACCGGTTTTTGCCCGACAAGGCCATCGACCTCATCGACGAGGCCTGCGCCACCGTCCGCACCGAGCTGGACTCCATGCCCACCGAGTTGGATGTGCTCCAGGGGAAGATGACCCAGCTGGAGATCCAGGAGGCCGCCCTCAGCAAGGAGACCGACCGGCTCTCTCAGGAACATATTTCAGACATCCGGAGAGAGCTGTCCGACCTCCGGGAGGAGTTCAGGGCCAAAAAGGCCCAGTGGGAGAACGAGAAGGAGGGTATCGGCCGGGTCCAGGGCCTCCGCCAGGAGGTGGAGGAGGCCAACGCCGAACTTCAGCGGGCCCAGCGGCAGTATGATCTGGAGAAGGCGGCTCAGCTCCAGTACGGGCGCATCCCCCAGCTCCAGAAGGAGCTGGAGGCCCAGGAGGCTTTGGCCAGCGAGGGCCGGGAGGGGAGCCTGCTGCGGGACAAGGTCACCGAGGAGGAGGTGGCCCGGATCGTGGAGCGGTGGACCGGCATCCCCGTCTCCCGGCTTATGGAGGGGGAGCGG
>CANPNN010000065.1 GCA_947575475.1 uncultured Pseudoflavonifractor sp. | reverse complement strand
CACCTTGGCAAGGTGGCGCTCTACCAGATGAGCTATGCCCGCATCTTAAGTTTTGGTCCTGTCATAGGTACGCTCTACAGCCGGCTTCGCCGGCACTAACTCTTCTTAAACTCACTGCGTTCGTAAAAGAAGAGTAAGCAGATGAGCTATGCCCGTATCTTTTGTAGACACTCCATACTATGCAGTACCTTGGAAAAGGATTCTCCCGGAATGTCCCCATTCCGGGAGAATTTTTTCTGGTGCCTCCGACCGGAATCGAACCAGTGACACGAGGATTTTCAGTCCTCTGCTCTACCAACTGAGCTACAGAGGCAGGTGGCGACGCGGATGGGACTTGAACCCACGACCTCCGGCGTGACAGGCCGGCGTTCTAACCAACTGAACTACCGCGCCGTATGGTGGGAACAACAGGGCTCGAACCTGTGACATCACGCGTGTAAGGCGTGCGCTCTACCAGCTGAGCTATGCTCCCCTGTTGGTGCTGACCTTCCAAGCGGCGATGATTATTATACTAAAACCCCCGCCGCCTGTCAAGGCAAATTTCAACATTCGGGGATTTTTTCTTTTCCGCGCCTGTTTTTTAAGGGAGCAGCCCCTCCAACTCCTCCCGGCTGAACTCATATACCGCGTCGCAGAACTGACATGTCAGCTCCGCCTTTCCCTGCTCCTCGATCAGGGCGCGAAGCTCATCAGGCCCCAAGCTGACCAAGGCTTTCACCACCCGCTCCCGGCTGCAATAACACTTATACTCCACCGGGTGGCGCTCCAAGGTCTCCAGTTCAAAGCCCGGCAAAACTTGCCGAAGAAGGGTCTCGGCATCCATACCCTCCCGCATAAGCGCAGCGGTCACCGCTCCCAGCTTGGCTACCCCCTCCTCCACCTTTTCGATATCCTCCTCAGAAGCGCCGGGAAGAAGCTGGATGAGATACCCTCCCGCCCGAAGGACGGACTGGTCCTTGTCTACCAGCACACCAAGGGCGCAGGCGGTGGGGATCTGCTCACTGACGGCAAAGTAGGCGGTCACATCCTCTGCGATCTCTCCGGTCTGAAGGGGGACCATGCCCACATAGGGCTCCTTCATCTCCAGATCCTTGATGACCGTGAGGGTCCCCTTCCCCACGGCCCCGCCCACATCCAGCTTGCCATCGGGCTTGAGGGGCAGGACCACCGCCGGGTTCTGAACGAACCCGCGCACATTTCCTTGGGCGTCGCTGACGGCGGTGAGGGAACCCATCGGCCCGTCCCCCTTGATACGCAGGGTCACCGAGGCCCCCTCCCCCTTGAGCTGGTCCCCCATCATGGAACTGGCCATCAGGGACCTGCCCAAAGCGGCGGTGACCACAGGCAGGGTTTTATGGATCTGTCTGGCCCGCTCCACAAGGGCCCTTCCCGTAATGGCCATAGCCTTCACTGGGGCGTCTTTCGCGATCACCCGGACGATCTGGTCCATACTCATTCTCCTTTGATAGCGGCAAAAAAGACCCGCTGTTCCCCCTCTTTGGGGGCGCGGCGTTTCAATTCTCCATACTGTTTGATCCGGACGAAGCCCACTTCCTTCAGATAGGTTTCCAGCTCGTCCATGGCGTAGGCATACTCCCGGTGGAGTTCGCCTCCCCGCTCCCAGATATCCCCCTCCCGGTGAAAAATATCCATCCAGAAGGAACAGACCCGGCGCTTTGGGCTGTATTCACCCCGCCAGACACAGAATTCATCCTCCGTCTCGTCCAGAAACACCTGGCCGTCCATGCTCTCCAGCTTCTCCGGGGTGTCCGCGTCAAAGAGGAACAGGCCGCCGGGGACCAGACAATCATATACCCTTTGGAACGCTCTTTGCAGCTTTTTGGGATCCAGCACATAGTTCACACTGTCCAGGCAGCACACGCAGGCGTCCACCCTCTCAGGCAAGCGCAGCTTTTCCATGCTCTGGCAGAAAAACCGGGGCCTGACGGGCAGGTCCCGGCACTTTTCTTCCGCGATGGAAAGCATATCGGCGGACAGGTCCACCCCCGTCACCGCATACCCCCGGCAGCAGAGCTCCCAAGTAAGGCTCCCGGTGCCGCAGCAGAGGTCCAGCACCGTGTGGACAGGCCGTTTCAGGTGGGCAAAGTGGCCCTCGATATAATCCGCCCAGCGGTCATAGCCCACATCGGCGGTCAGAGCGTCATAGCTGCCCGCCAGAAACTCATAGCTTGCCATGGCTCTTCAGCTTTTCCTTGATCCGGGGCAGCACGTCCTGATACCCATCCGCCCCATATTGGAGGGAACGGTTCACCCGGCTGATGGTGGCGCTGGAGGCCCCGGTGCGCTCCAGGATATCGTTGTAGATCATGCCCTCGCTGAGAAGAAGGGCCACCTCGAACCGCTGCTCCATGGCCCGCAGCTCAGACACCGTACACAGGTCCTGGAAAAATTTCTTGCACTCATCCAAAGTCTGAAGGGTGAGGATGGCCTCGTAGAGGGTATCGCTCTCCCCTTTTTTCGAGCTTTTGCTCATCTGGAATCTGCCCCCTTTTTTCTGGTAAATCTATTTTACCAAAGTGAAGCGTGAAAGTAAAGCCCCGAACCAAAAATTTTTCCTTTGCATAGACTGTTTTAACGGAAAGGGGGAGATTTTTTGAAAAAAGAGCTTTCTGCTCCTGTTCTGGGCGAGCCGGGAACTTACGAGGAGAGCTTTCGGGAGGGGGATGCGGTCCTGCTCACCGTCAAAGCCCGCTGGCCCCGGCTGGAGGAAGGCTGTCCCGGCTTCCGCCGGGTGAACCGTTATTACGAAGCTTTGGCAGACCGGTGGAAAAAGCGGTGGGCAGGGCCCCTTTTAGACAGCGCGAAAGCCGCCGCCGGACCCGATACCCCATCCTGGGAGGCCTCCCTCAATTTTACCATCACCCGCTTTCAGAAGGACTGCCTCAGCCTCTATTGGGAGTCCACCGAAGACGTGGGGGCCCGCCGGCCCCGGAGGATACGCCAGGGGGACACATGGCGGCTTCCTGAGGGGACGCCCATCTCCCTCCGGGAGCTGCTGCCTCCCCGCCGCTGGTGGCGGAGCCCGGTATTGACGGAGGTCCGTCGGCAGATCGGGGAGCGGGTCAACACCGGGGAGGCGGCTTTTTTTGAGGACTGGCCCGCCCTGGCTTCCCGGAAGTTCTCCCCAGGGCGGTTTTACCTTACCGAAGCCGGTCCGGTGGTCTTTTACCCCATAGAGTCTTTGGCCCCCGCCATGGAGGGGTTTCCCACCTTCTCCCTGCAGGGTCTGACTGCGGATACGCCCCGGGAGGAAGCTCCGCCTTCAGATTAGAAAAAAAACTCTTGCAATTTCTCCCCGGTTCTGGTAATATAATGTTCGATTCTTTTTTAGAGTGTATTATCCTGCCAGTAAGGAGGGAATTGCGAAATGGCGAAATGTGAATTCTGCGACAAGGGCGTGAGCTTCGGCATTCAGGTCTCTCACTCCCACCGCCGCTCCAACCGTACTTGGAAGCCCAACGTGAAGCGGGTCAAGGCTGTGGTCGACGGCACTCCCAAGCATGTGTACGTCTGCACCCGGTGCCTCCGTTCCGGCAAGGTCAACCGTGCGGTGTAAGACGCGACCCATTTTTGCCGATGAAAGGCCGCTGTCCTGTGACAGCGGCCTTTTCTTCTCTTCTTGTTTAATGTTCAAAGATATATTTTTATCGTTTTGCATTAAATTTTAGTTGACAAAGATAAAATCCCGTGGTATCATCTCCTTATCAGAGCCGGTCTGAAAATGAAGTTAGGAGGAACGGATGATGAAGAAGCTGGATAAAGCGACCCGCATTTTGGCGAAGCTGGTGGAGGTGGGCCACTGGATCGCGGCGGCGGCAATGGTCGTGGTTATGATTCTGTCCCTGTTTATGGGAGCGGGTGTAGTCCAAAATGTGGACTTGGCAGATTTCGGCGCAAGCTTGACCACCTATGGGTTTGATGTTATGATCATAAACGGCGCCGGACAGGTGGACTTAGCCGCCCTGCGCCTTTTCTGCGTAGGCGCAGCGTTCATCCTAGGCCTGATGGCTATGGTGTTTCGCAATATCTATCTCATTCTGAAAAAATCAGAGCACACCACGCCCTTTCAGAAGGACAATGTGCGTATGGTCCGGGAAATCGGGATATTTCTTCTCTCCGTCCCCATCGTGGGCCTTATCATGAGCGGCGTTGCCCGGCTGGTGATAGATCCCGGTCTTGTAGAGACCAGCGTGGGCTTGGACAGCTTTATGGTAGGCTTGGCGGTGCTTTGCCTTTCTCAATTTTTTGCCCGGGGTGTAGATCTAGAAGCGGAGACTGAAGGCCTGCTGTAAGGGGGAGAAGACATGGGAAAAATTGTTTTGCGGCTGGACCGGATGATGGTGGAGCGGAAAATGTCCTTGGGCGAGCTGGCGGAAAAAGTAGGCATTTCCAATGTAAACCTGTCCAAGATCAAAAATAATAAGGTCACCGCCGTCCGCTTCTCCACCCTTGCTGCCATCTGCGAGGCCTTGAACTGTGAAGCCGGAGATATTCTGGAATATCAAAGGGACAGCTAAGCCCGTCTTTTCCAAGAACTTCCGCCCATTCTTTTTCTTCTTCTGGACATACTCTCTTTGGGGGTGATGGAATGGAGAAGAAGGGCAAAAACAAGCACAAAGAAACAGCTTGGCCCCGGGACAGTCTTCGCTTGGAACCGGACAAACGCCTTTGCTCCGAGGTGGACGACGTGTCCATCCGCAAGTATCCCTTGCCATCGTGGGAGGAAATGGGCGTGCGGGTCTTAGACGACTGTGCCAGAGAAAATATCCAATAAGCAGAACTCCCAAGGGCCGCCAAATATGGCGGCCCTACATTTTTCCTCCTTCTTCCTTGGAAGATATTGTTCCTTGAAACAGCTCCTTCCTTCTATTACAATTTGGTTACAGCCTAAAGAATGGAAGGAGCACTTACCATGAAGCGACAGCTTGCCGCCCTCGCCTTAGGGGGCCTATTCCTACTGTCCGCCCCTGCCCAAGCCGCCGTCCTCACTTTAGACGGCGAACCCCTGAATACCGGGGACGCTCTTATTTATGAGAACACCACCTTCGTCCCTCTGCGGAATGTGATCCAGGAACTGCTTCCCGGCAGCGCCGTCTGGTGGGAAGACGGACGGGCCGCCGTTCAGGCGGAGGGGATCTCCCTCACCGCCCAGCCGGGGGACAACGCCCTGGTCTATAACGGCAGCCGTGTGGACCTTACCCAGAGCGTCCGCCTGGAGGCCGGCCGGACCCTGGTCCCTATCCGCCCCCTGGCTACCCTTCTGGGGCTGGAGGTGAACTGGGACCCCGCCACCGGAGAGGTGGCCCTCATCACCCCGGGAGACGAACATGACGAACTCTATTGGCTCTCCCGCATCATCTCCGCCGAGAGCCAGGGAGAGTGCTGGGAGGGCAAGATCGCCGTAGGCAACGTGGTCCTGAACCGGGTAGCCAGCCCCGACTTTCCCGACACCATCTATGGGGTCATTTTTGATGACCGCTGGGGCGGCCAATTTGAGCCTGTCCGCAACGGCACGGTCTATTATGAGCCCACCGCCGAGAGCGTCCGGGCCGCGGTGGCCTGCTTGGCGGGAGCCAACGAGGTGGGCGACAGTCTCTATTTCCTGGCCCCTGAGCTTACCGACAACCACTGGACCATGGAAAATCGGACCTTTGTCACCACCATCGGCGCCCATTGGTTCTACAAATAAGGGTCTATTTATTTCGTCCCCGGAGGATTCCGGGGACGCTTTTTTGTGCATTTTTACGTCCTGTATATAGTCCACCCATCCCATGATTACTTGCCGTATCTCTTGTCCCCCAAGGAATCCGGCCTGTTTCCGTTTTGTAACTTTTTTGCGGAAGGTTTTTTTGTCGAACAGGTGCATTTTTGTTTGATTTGCCGTTTTCACAATCATTTTCTTGATTTTTGCTTCTAAAGTGGTTACAATATGGTTACAATTTGGCGGAGCCACGGAAACGGTTTGACCCCCAAAATTGTGATCGGAGGAAACAACTATTATGAAAAAGCTATTCGCTTTGGCGCTGACGCTGTGTCTGCTGATGAGCACGGCCACTTCCGTCATCGCCGTGGAAGGCGGCGGTTTGGACATCATCGTCAATGATGCCGTTGTCGCCATGGACACTCCCGTTCAGGTCTGGAATCAGGTCACCTATGCATCCTATTGGCCTGTAGTCCAGGCCCTCTACCCCGACGCCACTGCCATTTGGGACAATGACAGGGCCGTGGTCTCGGCCGCCGGTCTCCGGATGGAGATCCAGCCGGGTCTGAAGTATCTCATTGTCAACGGGCGCTATCTCTACCTGCCTGACGGTGTGCGGACTGCAGGCGACCACCTGCTGGTCCCCGTGCGCACCCTGGCCGCCGCCCTGGGGGCCGATGTGGCCTGGGATCCCATCGGCAATAATGTGGTCCTTACCGCGGGGACAGGTCCCATTACCGCCGGCAGCATCGCCTACCAGGAGGACGTGGTCTACTGGCTGAGCCACATCATCAACGCCGAAGCCGGCAACCAGCCTCTGGACGGCAAGATTGCCGTGGGCAATGTGGTCCTAAACCGGGTGTCCAGTTCCCGTTTCCCCAACACAGTCTATGAGGTGATCTTTCAGCGGGGCCAGTTCACTCCCGTATCCAACGGCTCCATCAACCTGATCCCCAACGAGCAGAGTATTGTAGCCGCCAAGCTGTGTCTGGACGGAGCCAATACAGTGGGCAACGCCCTCTACTTTATCAATCCTCGGTATTCGCCCAATAGCTGGGCCGCCCGGAACCGGCCCTATGTGGCCACCATCGGCGCCCACGCCTTTTACGCTTAACCGTTTCCGAAGCTGTCAAATGCGCCGCCCCCTCCCTTTTTGGGAGGGGGCGGTTTTCGTGACATTTCTTTCCTTTTTCGACTTTTTTCTTGCTTCCCTTTTTCCGGGGAGCTATAATGAAAGCAATGAGAATTTCAGGAAAGGAATGATCCTTATGAAGCTCTCTTCCCGTCTCTGCTGTGCGATGCTCTGCGCCGTCCTCGCCCTTCCTGCACAAGCCAGAGCCGCCGGAAGCTACCCCGACCTGTCTGAGAGCCATTGGGCCTACAAAGATATGGATAAAGCCGTAGAGCTTGGCATCATCAAAGGCATGGAGGACGGCCGCATAGCCCCTGAGGATACTCTGACCTGGGGCCAATACCTGGTCATGCTGACCCGCACCTTCTATCCCGAGGCCTACGCCGCTCTTTTGGAGGCGGGGGCCTCTTGGGACCAGGCCGGCTATTGGGCCGC
>CANPNN010000064.1 GCA_947575475.1 uncultured Pseudoflavonifractor sp. | reverse complement strand
TGCTGTTCCAGCGCTGCGGCTGTCAGCGTATGGGGCAGGGTCAAGGGCTCCCCGGCCTTATACCGAAAGCAGGCTTCCGCCCATAGCTGGGCAATAACCTCGTCGGTCAAATCGTCCCACACCGTCAAAAGCGGGGCTTCGTCCTGAAGGCGGACAGGCCAGAAACGGCGGTTGCCGGTGTCGTCCCGCAAGAAGGCGGTGGAGTTGGTGGTGCCAAAGAAAACACATTGACGGGGGTGGTCTTCAGTCCGGCGGCCGTAGGCGGCCCGGTAACTGTCCACCTGCTTGGAAATGAAGTTTTTAGTCACTTCGATCTCAGTCTTACGCATGGCAGCCAGTTCTCCAAGCTCCACCAGCCAAAAGCCCTGTATGCCCTCATAGGCCTCTTTGGTGCCGATCCCGGCCAAACTGTCCGTGAACCAGCCCCGGCTCATTTTGGCGATCAGGGTGGACTTTCCACGCCCCTGGGGGCCAGACAGCACCAGGATATAGTCGAACTTGCACCCCGGGCGATATGCCCGAGCCACGGCCGCAGTGAAGGCCTTACGGGTCACCGCCCGGGTATAGGGGGTATCGTCTGCCCCCAGGTAGTCCACCAGCAGGGTGTCCAGCCGCTCCACGCCGTCCCACTCCAGCCCGTCCAGGAAGTCGGTGACCGGGTGGAAGGCATGATCCTGGGCCTCATTGTTGGTGGCGTCATAGACATGGCCCTTGTTGTCGATACCGTAGCCGGTGGCAAGGTATTCCCTCAACTGGCTATCGTCCACATCGCCCCAAATGTCGCCATTTACGGTGTCCCTGATCTTGTGCCACGGCAGGGAGCGGATAATGACCTGACGCCCCCGGAAGGCATTATAGGCAAGGGCGCCCTTCAGGGCGGGGTCGTTGGCAAGGATCAGGCGGATATTGGCCACCGTGTCCTCCACCAGCCCCTTTTTGGTGACCGTCAGATCCTTCATCCAGCCGTCACCCTCTGCGTCCTCCGGCGGGGCTTCAAAGTCCTTCTTGGCGGCCTCCAGCCTCTCCCGGGTCACCAGCACCTTCACCGCTTCGTCCTCCCGGGCCAAGTCGGTCATGGCCACAAAGGACGGCAGCTTATTCACCGGCGTGTCCGGGTCGCTGCCATCGTCCTGGAAGCCGAAGAGATGGATCCTCACCAGGTCGAAGGCGTTACACAAGCGCCCGCTGGTGGGGTCTGTGGCATGGTTGGAATAGGCGAAAAGGCCATCGTCATAAACTACCAGACCCGCCGCCGTGGAGCCGCTGGTGAAGGTGTACCGCCCGGGCATGGAGCAGGTGGTGTATTTATCCGGCAGAAAGCGCTCAATGGCCGTGTCGATGTCGTAGCACCGGCAGAAGGCTCCCACCATACCCGGCTTCGTCCGGGGGTCTCCCTGCCGCTCTGCGGCCTTCTGACGCACCCCAGCGCACCGGGAGCTCTCCGGCCAGTAGGAAGTATCCCGCCAGTCGGGATATTGCGCCAGCAGCGTGTCAGGATCCAGGAAGGGGCCGTCTACGGTATCAAAGACATAGACGCCGCCGGTGGAGGTGCTGGGCCAGTACATGAGCCGGGTGGGTTGGTAGGTGGTATCATCGAAGAGATCCATACCCAGACTTTGCGCCAGCTTTCGGGCGGCGGCTTGGTACTCGTCCGCCGTCACAGTCCGGGACAGCGGTACAATGAGCCGAAGGCGGGGGGCCTCCGGGGTGTGCTTATGGGTAGAGTAGACAGCGGCGGCGTTGCCGTAAATAAGACTGAAATTATCCAGCAAGTCCATTGTGGCAAAGTCAGCGTCCAGGGTAATGAGGCTCCGGTGCTCCAGACTTCCCGCCTTCCGCCGGCCCTGCTTCAGCCAGCCGCCCACGAAACCGCCCACATCCTTGATGGCGTCCTGCTGGGTCTTGGGCAGTTTCTTGTATTCCTCCACGGTCTCCCGGGTCAGAGTGGTCACGCTGATCTTCTGGAGGAAGTCAGACCAGCTCATGGTCTGGTTCTTCCACTTGGCGGCGGTGCGGGAGCTGCCGACGGCTATATGGATCTGGCCGTCATGGACGGGTTTTGTGTTCGGCATTGTGCTCCCTCCGTTCTTTTAGAAAATGCCATATCACCGGCATATCTCTGTCCCTGACGGTGTAATGGGCGGGGTCTCTCAGCTGGGTATAGATAAAAAGCGGGTGCTGCCGGCCGGGGCGTGTTGCCCTCACTACTTCGTAATATCCTTTGGGCGTTGAAACCTTCCAGCCTTTAGCTTCCAGCCACTCCAAAAAGTCCGGGAGATGATTGCGGTGGAGGGTATTTCTGTTTGCCATTGTGTTCCCTCCTTAATCTTTCTGATAAAATTCACACTCAAAGCCAGCGGCGTTGAGCGGCAGACCGGGCGCCCAAGGAACCGGGCGGCCCATGATTTCCTTAACTTCTGCCAATGAGCCAAAGCCCTTTGGGGTGTCCAGGATCACCTCGTCATGCACGGTGAACACGATGGGATAGCCGGCGGCCTCCAGTGCCGCCATAGCGTCCCGCAGACAGTCCCGGGCGGTGGCTTGGGTAATGTTCTCCACCAGTTTCCCGCCGTAGGTCTTCTGTCGGCCATAGTGCTTGTTGGCGTCCGTTCCCAGATAGGTGAGGCCCATCTTTTCAAACTTGGGTTCGGGCTTCAACTCGGGCTTGTAATAGGCCAAATTGCGCCCGGAGGGTAGAGTGATGAAGAGATAGTCCCCCTCGCAGTAGAAGCGGATCCCATGGCGCATGGAGACCTTTTCACCCCTCACCGCCCGGATCGCCGCCGCTTCCACATCGTACCAAAAGCGGACTATGTTCTTGTTGGCCTTCCGCCAGCTTTGCACAATGCCGGGTAGTTCCTCTTCGGGGATACCGGATTTCAGAGCGCCCATAGCAATCAAAGCCCCGGGGCCTCCCTGGTATCCGCAGGCGAGGGTGGCCACTTTTCCCTTTGGGCGAAGGTCAGCATGGGGGCCACCCTTCCGTACCTCGTCTTTGGGGACATGGAACATCATAGCGGCGGTGGCCTCATAGATCAGGCCCTCGCCAAAAAATTCCTGAAGCACCCAGTTTTCTCCCGCCAGCCACGCCAGCACCCGGGCCTCAATAGCGGAGTAGTCGCAGACGATAAAGCGGCAACCCTCTGAGGGAATGAAGGCGGTACGGATCAGCTGGGACAGGACGAAGGGAGGGGAGCCATAGGCCATTTCCAGAAGTTCAAAGTCACCGTCCCGGACAAGCTGCCGAGCGGTGGCAAGGTCGGGGATCTTGTTCTGGGGGAGGTTTTGCACTTGAACCACTCGGCCGGCCCAGCGCCCCGTGCGCCCAGCACCATAGAATTGGAGAATGTTATGCACTCGGCCGTCTTCGCACCGGCTCCGCTCCAGGGCTTGGAACTTCTTTACCGAGGTTTTAGCCAGTTCTTGCCGGAGCTGGAGCACCCGCCGGGTGGTATCATCCTGAGCGGCGGCTATCAGATCGGGCATGATCTCTTTCCGAAGGCTGGGCACCTCTAAACCCTGCTGCTCCAGCCAAGCGGTCAGCTGGGCGGTGCTGTTGGGGTTCGGCAGATCAGTGAGCCCCTTGGCCTCCTCCAACAGTTCCGTGGAGTAAACGGCGTCAAGCTCCCGGGCTCTCTGGGTCAGGATCCAGTCTACCCTCACACCCCGGTCATTGATTTGCTGATCCAGTGCCCAAGCGTCATGTTCCTCTTGGGGACGGGGCCAGCGGGAAAGCCGGCAGCGGATGTCAGTCTCTACATCCGTATCCCGGACATTGTACTTTCTGAAGGTCTCCCACTTCTCCGGGGCCTCGTTGGGGTAATGCCTGTTACCGTCTCTGTCAGGCTTACAGAAAAAGCGGATCAGCTCGGCGCCCTCGGTCATTTTCTGCTTATCCAGACCGAGAACGGCACCCACCTGGGCCAGCGTACCCGGGAGCCCCAGCGTTGCGGCCTGCACCATAGTGCACTGCCACTGTTTTGGGGGCATAGGCCGGTTGAAGTACCGAGCCAGACAGGTGCGCTCAAAGGAAGCGTTGTAGGCCGTCTTTACCACGGCGGGGTCAGTCAGTAGGGCAAGAAACTCGTCCAGATCGCCGTCAATGAGGTCGGAAGCCACCGGGGGAAGCAAGGTCAATTTGGAGACCACCAGCTCCGTCTTTGCAAGGTCAATAATCTTTGTGGGCTGATTGTCTACCTTGTAGGAAATCAACAGGATAGTGAAGTCTGGGGCCTCAGTGTAGGGACGGACACCGGCGGCTTTCAGATCCACGCTGGAATAAGTCTCAATATCCACGCCCATAATCATGACGGCGTTCACCCCTTTCTTTTCATCGGCTTCTGTATGTGGCATAAGTGCTTCAGTGGGCAGGTTTTGGGTTTGGGTGCCAAACAATACTTGTACTCGTAGGGGTAGTAATTAAAAATTCCTTGCGGGGCTGTGGCCTTATTCACGGCTCACACCCCTTAATGAAGATCTGTCCAGGCAGTGGGGCGTTCCTCTCGCTCTCTCTCTCTCTCTCTCTCTCCATCACAGCCAGACGGAACGTCCAAGGCTTCCAGCACGTCATAGGCGATGGTCAGCAGGCCGTCCCCAGTACCGTTGACGTGCTGCGGCCCGGCCTCGGTATAGATGTGTACCAACTCCCGCCCGGTGGCATCCTGATATTCATATACCAACCGGATCACGAAGCCGTCAGTGGCGGCCTTCAGCATGGCCGCCAGGTAGAACTCTATAAATCGGGCTTTACTCATTGTGGGTATCCTCCTTTGGGGCAAAATCAAAAACCGGGGTACCGTCTACATGGGTGGTGCAGATGTCAAAGAGGCCATAAGCGGCCCAGTTGCAACCCCTGCTGTTATCGTATCGGCCGATACATTCTTGGTACATTTTCGCGGGCGGTAACCCCAAATCCTTGAACTCCTGCCCGGTCGTAATGCGCCCGCAGTGCGGGCACTTAAAACGCCAGTTGGTAAAATCCTCGCCAAAAAGGCGTAGCCCTTCAGCTCTCCAACTATCAACGGTATAATCCATTGTGGCATCCTCCTCTATTGGTAGTCCGGCCCCGCCGCACAGGGAGCAGCGGGGCCGGTAAATGTTTTAGGTTTTGGGTACGGTCTTCCGGCGGAAGATGGGCAAAAACCCTGTGCGGAAGGCGTTGGGGCTCGTGCGCTTTGGCATGGCCATCATGGCCTGGTAGTGGGCGGCCTCGCTTCTATGGCTCCGCCGCCGCCGGTGATTCATCGCGCTCGACATATTGGGCACCTCCTTACAGAATGTCGCCCAGGTCGCCGGTGTAGTCGTCATCGAAGTCGTCCTCAGCACGGCTACCGCCGGCCAAACGCTCACCATCGGCCACCTTCTGCAAATTGTTGAGGCCAACAGCCACGCCGTTGTTGCCGCTTGCGCTGAAGGGGTAGAAGTTGATGGAGAAGCGGCAGTAGCAACCGCTGTAAACCTCGTCCTGATCCAAAATGGGGTTGCGGGCCAGATCGACAACGCCGGGGCGCCGGTTGGCGTTGGCATTGAGGAAATAGCAGCCCTTGAAGGCTTCGTCTTCGGGCCGCTCCTCGTCACCGTCCCGCAGGGGCAACTTCAGATTGGCGGGCTTCTTGCCCTTCCACTTGGACTTAACGCCCTCGTCAGTGGCGGCGGCCACGGCCTGCTTGATCTTCTGAATGGTCGCGGTGTCGCTCTTGGGGATCACGATGCACGCGCTGTACTTGGCGGGGCTGTTGCCGTCAATGCTGGACGGCTCCCAGATGTGGGCGTAGGACAGGCGGCATTTTCCGGTGATAACCTTTTTCAGATCAATGGAAGTAGGGTTAGACATAGTAAAAATCTCCTTTTTAATGTTTTAGGTTGCGGGGGCCAGGGCTCCGCTGTCTGCAAAGTCCGCCGCTGCCTGGTCTGCGGGGTTGATGGCGGGGCGCTTATCGGTATCGGGAACCAGCGTAGGCGCTCCGGGGGGCTTGGTGATGTACGGGGCAATCAGGGTTTCCATCCGGTGCTTGCCCAGCAACTTCTCCATGGCGGTGATACCCAGCAGGGCCTTGGGCTTGTATATGTCGGCCACCTTATAGCCGGCTTTGCGGAGGGCCTTGGCGATAGCCTCCTCGTCCGCATATTTGCGGTTGCTGCGGCCCTCCACCACCTTGAAGCCGGGAATGGTAATACCCTTGTTCACGGCGGCGTCCTGGGCAAAGGCTTCCACCTGTTCGGCCCAGGCCTTGAAATCCGGGAGCCGGTGAAGAATGGCGGCCACTTCTTCCGGGTTCAGCGTAGCGGGCTGGGCGAAGTCGTACTTGGCAAGCTCCAGCTGGTAATCGGCCCGAGCCCGACAGATGGGGGCGGCCTTACACCAGCGGCAGGTCTCGGATCCGGGGGCATAGTCCCCCTTCCCTTCCCAAGCCAAAGCCGCCGTGGGCTTCAACTCCTCATTTGCCCAAGTCACCAACTTCTCGCTGGAAATCTCGGCGGTGGAAACGCTGTCAAGCCGAGGTTGAAAGATGTTCATGCGGACAGTGTGAATGTCATAGACCCAAGACATAGCGATGTAACAGCCGAGAGCGTAGAGCTTCATCTGGGGGTTGCCCTCGGCGCTGACCGGGACACCCTTGCCATATTTGAAGTCCACCACATCCATCGTGCCGTCTGCCAAGATGATACAGTCCGCAGTGCCGAAGCCTTCCGGGACATAATCATCAAAGCGGATCACCTGCTCAATGAAAATGCGGGGATCAGCGCACCGGGTCTTTGCCTCTGCCATGCGCTCCTCAACAAAGGAGACATAGGCATCAATGTGCTCCTCCATAGCCCCGGAATACATAGGATCAGAGCGGACTTCCTCGAAGTCAAGGGCGCGGTCAGGGCCGGGTTCCCACCGTTCCCGCAGCCGGAGCTCACCGAGCCGGTGGGCCAGTGTGCCCTCGCGGGCGTACTCGCTTCCCTGATCATCCATACCTTCCTCCAAGCGGGCGCTGGGGGGGCAGGCAAGCCAACGGTGGGCACTGGAAGGGCCAAGAAGGGCGTGGGTGTCAGGCATTGTTCTCGTCCTCCTTCAGCGGCCCCAGCTCGGTCAGCTTCGCCAGAAAGATGGGGCGCTGATCCTCAGCCAAAGCACCCATGCCAGAGGCCCCCAGCTCCGTCAGAATGGCCTTGATTGCGGGGGCGCCATACTGCTTGCTGTACTTGATACCGATGTCCCTGACTTCCTCCGGCGTGGGGGCTTTTGCTGGTGTGGGGTCAGAATGGGTGATCGGCTCCGGCGAGGCACCCGCAGCACTCCCATCCGGGCTCTGGCCGGC
>CANPNN010000063.1 GCA_947575475.1 uncultured Pseudoflavonifractor sp. | reverse complement strand
TGGCCCGGATCAAGGTGAACATCCGCCGGACCGAGATGCTTGCCGAGCAGCCCTCAGCCCCCGCCCAGAGCGGCGGACAACGGATGGAGCGGGGAAGGATCCTTATCGACGAGGCCCTGCTGATGGCATTCAAGGACGGAAAGGCTCTGGACCTGACCCAGCGGGAATACGAGCTTTTGAAATATCTGGCCGCCTCCCCCGAGAAGGTCTATTCCCGGGAGGCCTTGATGGAGCATGTGTGGAACTATGACGGCTATGTGGGCGATGTACGGGCGGTGGATGTGGCCGTCCGGCGGCTGCGGGAGAAGGTGGAGGACGACCCGGCCAACCCCACCTTTATCCTGACCCGGCGGGGCATGGGTTATCTGTTCCGGGAGGGCTGAGGAATGCTGGAGATACGCAGGGAGACCCGGGAGGACTATGGGGCGGTGGAGGAGCTGACCCGGCGGGCCTTCTGTAACATGTATGTACCGGGCTGTGTGGAACATTATTTAGTCCACATCATGCGGGAGCATGAGGATTTTGTCCCGGAGCTGGCCCTGGTCGCCCTTTTGGATGGGGAGATCGTGGGCAATATCATGTATACCAAGGCCCGGCTCACAGATGAGACGGGCGTGGAGAAGGGGATCCTCACCTTCGGTCCGGTGTGCGTGGCCCCGGAGCACCAGAGGAAGGGGTACGGAAAGGCCCTTATGGAGGAGTCCTTCCAGCTGGCCCGGGAGCTGGGCTATGAGGCCGTCGTGATTTTCGGCAGCCCCGCCAACTATGTCTCCCGTGGGTTTGTGGGCTGCAAGAAGCTGGGCGTCTGTGTGGAGGGCGGGAAGTACCCGGCCGCCATGTTGGTCAAGGAACTGACCCCCGGGACTCTGGGCGGGAAGGCTTGGACATACCAAGATAGCCCTGTCATGGCTATCGACGAGGCAGCCGCTCAGCGGTACGACGACACCCTGGAACCCATGGAGAAAAAGTGGCAGCCCAGCCAGAAGGAGTTTTCTATTTTATCCCAGGCCTTTGTAGAGTAAAGGTGACAGCCCATAGAGGAAAAGGAGGCGAAGGGGATGGGGACCAAACTGGGGAACCTGCAGATCAGAGGGGCCAGTGTGGAGGAGGTCTCCGCCCTGCTGCCCAAGGCCCTGGTGGGACAGTGGGCGGAGGGGGTTGTCTCTGTCTACCACGAGGATTTCCAGTGGGGGACCGTGGAGCGGGAGGGGAAAAAGCTGTCCCGAAAGCTGCCCGGGGCCGTGGTCCTCGCCGCCGCCCTCTTTGACGACGATGTAGTCAGTTTTGAGCTCTTTCAGGCCGGGAAACGGCTGACGGCCCATCTTCTGAATCCCTATGAGGAGCAGAACATCCTGGGAAAACCGGGGGTGTTCTGTGAGGCGTTGGGCCTGCCGGCGGAGGACGAGAAGAGATTGAAGGTCCTCTGGAAAAAGGGGGACGCCTGTGAGCAATTGGAGATGACCGCCCTTCTGCTGGGACTGCCCCTGTGGGCGGATGCGGAGTGCCTGCCGGAGAAAAAGGTGGTCCGGGACATCGCCGCGGTGGATGCCTGGATCGCGGAGCGACCCGACCCGCCGAAGATCAAGAGCGTGAGCAAAGCGGAAGTGATCCAGGAGCTCCAGGGGCTTACAGTTGACTCGTCCTGCTGCAGCCTGGTCCGGGCTCCCGGCTGCTTTTGTCAGGTTTTTGCCCTCGGAGAGACAGAGATCTGGGGAGGGCAAGAGGAGATCCAACTTTGGGCCCCTGCGGCGGATGGGACTTTACACTGTGCGGTGAAAATGACAATAGCGGACAATCGAAGGTGCCACATCCAATATTATTTTTCACCCAAACGTATCCTGGCTGCGGTCAACAATAGACACAATGAGCCCATACCCAATTATCCGGGAGCTTTTCAGGGAAAATCGGACAGCACCTATCTCATCTTCGATTCGGACAAGCGGTTTCCGCTGCCCCTCCTCCTATCGAAGGAAATGTGTGACTGTATCCCCACAGCCGACGGCGGGATCTGGACCTTTATTTCCGACCGGGAGAAGCCGGGAAGACTTCTTCGCTATGGGCCGGAGGGAAAACGGGTCTATGAAAAGACGATAGGACCCTGTGGACATAGCATCGCTATGACCCAGGACCGGCTTTACACCCTGAGGGTGGAAAACGGGACTGATCCCACGGGACAGGATTCCTTTCACTTTTTTTGTTATGACGGGGAGGGAAATCTCTGCGGGGAACAGGACTTGCCCTGGAATACAGAGCTGATGGCCCTAGACCGGGAAGGCGGGCTGTGGCTGGGGGAAAACCTGGGACGGTCTATCGTTCATTTGGACAAGGATCTGAATATCTTGTCACGTTCCTCTGTGCTCACCTCGGAGCGGGACTATCATGTGCTTGATATGGACCTGTCAAAGGACAAAGAAACAGTATTTCTCACCTCGTTTAAAAAGGGTATTTTCCTGCTGGACGCAAAGGACCTGTCCATCCTTCAAGCGAAAATGACAAGAGATACGGTGTACGGCGCCGCCATTGACGGCCAGGGTCGGTTTTGGGCCGGTGTATCAGAGAGCACGCTGGAGGCCTATGACCGAAACCTGCAAACCATCTCCCGCCACCGTTTGAAAGGGTCGATCATGACTCTGTGCCGCAATGACCAGGGAGATTTGATGGCCTACACCCATGATCGCAAACGCAATATTTTCCGCGTATACCGCATCGCTTAAAATCCCGCAAGAGAGGGGGTAAACCCATGTTCCGCAGCCTTCATATGAAGCTCATGCTCATCATGACCCTGCTCATTGTGTCCCTGATGACAGTGGTGGGAGCCTTTCTGGTGAACTCGGTGTCCGGGTTTTATCTGGAACAGTTTTACACCCAGATGCAGGGCGTGTTCCAGAACGATCCCGACTTCTTTCGGGACCTGGAGAACGCTGCTCCGGACGAACAAAGCGGCGTACAGCAGTTGGACCAGATGCTCCGGGCCCGGACGGGCGACCTAGGCGTGGACGGCTTGACCCGGAACTTTTATGTGCTGGACGGCGCTACAGGGGCTTACCTGGCGGGCAGCAATGAGAGCGAAGGCGTGTCCCTCACCCTGACCCACAACCTATCCGCCGCCCTCACCGGGGCGGTGGGCGATTCCTCCGACCCCACCGCTGCCTATATGGACGTGGCCATCCCTGTCACCCGGGGGGGGAGGGACTATGTGATCTATATCAAGGACTCCAAGCAGGCGGTCCAGAACCTGACCAACCAGCTTGTGGTCCTTATTTTAGAGGCCCTGGCCTTTGGCATCGCCATCTCGGTGCTGCTGTCCTTCCTCCTGTCCAAGACCCTCATCACCCCCATCGAGCGGCTCACCGAGGGCGCTGAGGAGGTGGCCTCGGGGGATTTCTCCCACAAGATCGAGGTGGACTCCCGGGACGAGATCGGGGTCCTCACCTCCACCTTCAACGACATGGCCCGCCAGCTCCAGTCCACCCTTCAGGAGGTGGAGAATGAGCGCAACAAGCTGGGCACCCTCTTCCTCCATATGACCGACGGTGTGGTGGCCTTTGACCAGCGGGGGGAGATCATCCAGTCCAACCCCGCCGCCGAGGAGATGCTGGGCCGAAGGCTGCCCATTGGGGGCGGGGTGAACTACACCGCCCTCTTTGGGGACATCGCCCCCCTGGGGGAGGCGTTGGAGCCTGGGGCCCTGGGCTTCCTGGCGGGCAGCCGGGAGCTGGGGGAGCGGAGCCTGGAGCTGTTGCTGGCCCCCTTTGACCGGGATCACCAGGCGGGGGTGCTGGTGGTCATCCACGACGTCACCGAGCGGAACAAGACCGAGGAGATGCGCAAGGAGTTCGTGGCCAACGTCTCCCACGAGCTGCGCACCCCTCTGACCAATATCCACTCCTACGCCGAGACCCTGGTGGACTCCGCCGGGAGCCTGCCCCCAGATATGGAGCGCAGCTTTCTCAATGTGATCCTCAGCGAGTCCGAGCGGATGGCTCATATCGTCCAGGACCTGCTCACCCTGTCCCGGTTCGACTCGGGCAAGAGCGAGCTGAACCTGACCACCTTCTCCTTTGCCGAGGCCATTGAGACCATGGTCAACGCCAACCGCCTGGAGGCTGAGCGCCACGGCCACACCCTCACGGTGGAGCTGCCCAACCGTCTGCCCAAGGTGACGGCCGACCGGGAACGGATCACCCAGGTGATGATGAATGTGGTGTCCAACTCCATCAAATATACCCCCGACGGGGGAAAGATCGCCATCACCGCCGGCTCTGACAAAGACCGGGTGTGGCTGGAGGTCAGCGATAACGGCATCGGCATCCCCAAGGCTGACCGGGACCGCATTTTTGAACGGTTTTACCGGGTGGATAAGGCCCGCTCCCGGGAATCGGGAGGCACCGGCCTGGGTCTTTCCATCGCCAAGGAGATCGTAGACCAGCACCAGGGCAGCATTTCCATTGTGGACAAGCCGGATCCCGGCCTGACCATTCGGGTGGAGCTGCCTGTGGAGGGCCCTGACCATGCCCAGGCGTAAGCAGTCCCCCCCGGTGGCCAAGCCTACCGGGCGGCGGCGTTTGATCGAGATCGGCAAAGACATTCTCATTGTGGCCCTGACCTGTTCGGCCCTGTTTCTGGCTTGGCAGACCCCGCTTTTCACCCAGCTCCGGGGTTGGGTCAGCCCCCCCTCTCCGGCGGTGGAGCCTGTGGCCCGTCAACCCAAGGAGGGGGTAGAGCCATACGGTATCACTGCCCGAAACAGCATGGGTCTCTATGGCGCGGTCTACGACGCCGATCAGGTGGACCGGACCTTTGACCAGCTCTCTCCTCTGCTGGGAGAGGCCTTCGCCTCCGCCGGGACCCCGGGGGAGATCTCCCGCCGCCAGTGGCAGGGGCTTTTGGAGGCCCCTGGCGTATACTGCGCCTTCCAGGGCGCCCCTCCCCTCGCCGTTATGTCCGCCTGGCTGGGCCAGGGGGCGGAAAGCCTGGAGGGCCGGGCTCAGGCTCTGCTCCTGAGCTGGGACGGCAGCCAGGTCTGGCTGTGCTGGCGGGATGGGGACCATTACTACCGGGCCTCCACCCAAGTCGCCTATGAGAATCATATGGACAGCATCCTGGAGAGCTTCAATCCCAATGGCGCCGCCTTTGCCTATGCCCTGGCCCTGACCGACCGGGCCTACGCTTCCATCGACCCCGATGTGCTGGTGCCTATGACAGCGCCCCAACCCGGAGCCTATACCGTCACCGCCCCCGACCTGGCAGGGGATCAGGAGGCTCTGGAACAACTTCTCACCGCTCTGGGTTTCCAGTCCGGGGTCGGCTCCGCCTACGAGGCGGCGGGTGGCCTTGCCATCAATGAGAGCGGCGACCGCCTTCGGGTCAGCTCCGACGGCTCGGTGGTCTTTCACGCAGGGGAGGAGCCCCGCTACCCTGTCCCATCCCAGACAGGCCGCCTCACCGTGGAGGAGGCCGCCACAGCGGCCTGGACCCTTTTGAACCGGGCCGCCGCTCCCTGGAAGGGGGAGACCACCACCTTTGTTCTCACCGGGGCGGAGGAACGGGAGGAGGGCTGGCTTCTGACCTTCCACAGCCGCTTGGGAGGGATCCCCCTGAGCGCTGGGGCCGAAGGCTGGACCGCCAGCTTCACTGTGGACGAAGACCAGATCAGCGACTTTATCCTGCGCCTGCGCTCCTACGTTCCCACCGGCGAGACGACTCTCCTTCCCGGCCAGCGGCTGGCTGCCGCGGCCATGGGCGCTGAGGTATACCGGGACGGCGGTAAGCGGCTGACTCTGCGCTACAGCGACAGGGGCGCCGATCTTCTGAGCGCCGGATGGATCGCGGAGGAGTAAGGCAGACTCCCGCCCACTCTTTACTCTAAGGAGGCCCGCCATGCGCTGGTCTAAGATCAAAAATATTATCATATTGCTGCTGGTGGTGGTCAACGCCTTCCTTCTGGCCCAGGTGGGTCTGCGGGAGTGGCGCAGCCGCCGGGACGAGCGGGAGACCCGGGAGCGGATGATCGCCATTCTGGCCCGGAACGACGTGACCTATCTGCCCGAGGAGATCCCCGGGGCCTTGGCCCTGGCTCCCCGCCGGGTGTCCCTCTCCCCCCTCGGGGAGGCCGAGGCCGCCATTCTGGTGGGGGCGGTGTCCGGGACCCAGAGTCAGGGGAGCCGGACCTTTTACACCGGGGAGGACGGCACGGCGGCCTATGCCTCCACCGGGGAGCTGACGGTGGAGTTTTCCCCTGGCGGTACTCTCGCAGAAAGCGACATTTTGGACCGGCTCTCCCGGCTGGGCGTGACCCTGGAGGAGACCGGGCGTACCGGGACGGCCGGGAGTGCTGCCGTCACTTACGTCCAACTTTGGAACGGCGGGCCTGTCCCTGGCGAGACCGCTCTTCTGACCCTCCGGGACCAAGGCCCCGCCACCCTGACCCTCCGCCTTTTGAGGGGGGAGGAGGAGAGCCTCCCCGCCGAGGAGACCATCACCGCCGCTACCGCCCTGACCCGCCTTTTGGAGGAGCTGAGCCGGGGCGAGGGCTATGTCTGCTCCCAGATCACCCGGATGTACCCCGGCTATCTTCTCAGCGGTTCGGTCACCGCGACCCTGACCCCCGCCTGGTTCATTGAGACGGACACCTGGCATTTTATCGTGGATGGTGTGACGGGCGCAGTGACGGCGGCAGAATAACAGAAAACCCCCGGCGGTAATCCGCCGGGGGTTTTTGGGTAAAAAGGGCGCAAAAAGGCCCTGAAGAAGAAAAGTGCGGTTTTCCGGCAATTTTCGCTTCCCTTTCTCCGAAGGTGAGAGGGGGAGAAAAACAATGTCAACGAACAAGACAAAAAACTACCAGCTCCACGCCTGGGAGCCGGGGGACGATTTCCTGCTCCGGGAGATCAATGAGAATTTTGGAAAATTGGATGAGGCAGCCCGAACAGTGACCGGGTCCTATTCCGGAGATGGAACGGCCAGCCGGTTTATCAGTCTGGGCTTTACCCCCAAGGCGTTGCTTATTGACCGGGACCATGGACGGCGGGACCAGTTCTTTACCGGCGGCGGACTGGTCCTCCCCGGGCTGACCAGCATCAACGGGGCGGTGACCATTGGGGAGGGCGGCTTTCAGCTCACCGCCGCCATGAATGAGAACGGCTCCTTCCCCACGGTGTATTTCTATCTGGCCCTGCGGTGAGGAGCAAGCCTTCCAAAATTCCCATATCTGCCGTCGAATATTGAAAAACAGGGAAAAATCTGATGTAATAAAAAAGGGAGGGGAAACTATGGGGGAACCGCCGAAAAAAGAGAACTGGGAAAAAATAACACGCCTCTATAACGCCGATCACCACAGTGTCGGAGTTCAGGCGGTAGACGGTATCGGTGCCCTC
>CANPNN010000062.1 GCA_947575475.1 uncultured Pseudoflavonifractor sp. | reverse complement strand
CGCCAGCTCTACTCCAGCGAGGTGGAGACCATGAACTACCTGACCACCACCACCTTCGAGAATCTGCGTATCCCCGCCAACGTGGTGGACACCCTCATCGAGTATGACTCCTACGGTGTGGTCCAGCCCTCTCTGGCCGAGAAGTGGGAGAGCAACGAGGACTCCAGTGAGTGGACCTTCCACATCCGCCAGGGCGTGAAGTGGGTGGACAAGACCGGGGCCGAGGTGGCCGAGGTCAAGGCTCAGGACTGGGTGGACGCCGCCTACTACATCCTGGACGCCAACAACGACTCCGGCAGCGAGTACAACTGGGATGTGGCCCAGGTGACCAACGCCCACAACTACTATGAGTACACCGCCTACCTTCTGGCTCTGGAGACCGCCACCGACGGGGTGGACGAGAACGGCAACCCCGCCAAGCTGGACGAGGACGGCGAGGTCATCAAGGAAGTGGCCCCCGTGGCCAAGGAGGACATCGGCGTGAAGGCCACCGACGACTACACCCTGGTCTTCACCCTGGACGCCCCCTGCCCCTACTTCCTGTCCATGCTGTGCTGGAGCGCCTTTATGCCCGTCAACGGCGATTTCCTGGAGGCCCACAAAGACACCTTCGGCATCGACAACGACAACCTTCTCTACTGCGGGGCCTACATCCTCTCCGACTTCCAGCCCCAGGTCCAGCAGGTGCTGACCAAGAACCAGAGCTACTGGGACAAGGACAACATCTTCATCGACACCATTCAGCGCACCTATAACGCCGAGGCCAGCACCCTGGGCACCACCATGTTCCTCCAGGGCGAGGTGGACGAGGCCGAGATCAGCGCCAACCTGCTGAGCAGTCTCATGTCCTCCTACTCCGACCAGATCCACTCCAGCCGGCCCAACCCCTCTTACTCCTACTGGTACCTGTTCAACTTCGATCCCAACTTCGACGCCCAGTATGAGCCGGAGAACTGGAAGCTGGCAGTGAACAACGAGAACTTCCGCCTGTCCATCATGCACGGTCTGGACCGGGTCAACGCCCTCCAGGTCTATAACCCCGAGGATCCTGAGTCTGAGCTGAGCAACACCATCACTCCCCTGTCCTTCGCCTCGGCCAGCAAGGATTACGCCAACTACGCCGGCCTGGCCAAGTACACCGACGGGGACACCTTTGACTCCGCCAAGGCCCTGGAGTACAAGGATAAGGCCATGGCCGAGCTCTCCGCCGCCGGCGCCACCTTCCCCGTGAAGGTCTACGTCCGCTATAACCCCTCCACCACCAACTGGGCTGACGAATGCCAGCTTCTGGAACAGCAGCTGGAGGGCCTGCTGGGTGCCGACTACATCGACGTGATCGTAGAGGCCGGCCCCGACACCGGCTTCCTGGGCGCCGTCCGCCGCACCGGCAACTACGGCCTGATGAAGTGCAACTGGGGCGCCGACTTTGCCGACGCCTCCGCCTTCATCGTGGATCCCTTCAAGGTGGGCTCCTCCTACAGCTTTATCTTCAAGAGCGAGGATCCCCAGACCCAGGCCTACTATCAGGAGTACCTGGATCTGGTGTCCACCGCCCTGAAGATCACCGACAATGAGGAGTCCCGGTACGAAACCTTCGCCCAGGCCGAGTCCATCCTCCTGGATCACGGTTTCGCCATCCCCATGCACACCAGCTCCAAGAGCTACTCCTTCTCCCTGCTGAATCCCTTCGAGGGCCCCTACGCCGCCTTCGGCTTCGCCACCTACCGGTTCAAGGGCCAGCACCTGCTGGAGAAGTCCATGGGCATGGAGGAGTTCCACGCCGCCTATGAGCAGTGGCTCACCGAGCGGGACGCCGCCGTGGCCGCCGCCAAATAAGAAGGATCTCTGACCCAAGCGCCCTGTGGCAGCACCCCCGGAACCCCCTTTTGGGGGGCCGGGGCGTTGCCCTGTTGCGGAGCTTGGGCGTTTGGGCCCCTTCTAAAAGGGACCCAAACGCCTGCGCTCCGTTCCAAAAATCAACATCACCGCCTTTTACTTTTTCCTTTCAAAGGGGAGGTCTTTATGCCCAAATATATTCTAAAACGGGTCCTGCGGTCCTTTCTCACCATGGCCATCGTCATCACGGTGGTCTTTTCCCTACTGCGGCTCATGCCCATCGAGGGCTACTTTGAGAATTACGACAAGCTCTCCCAGACCCAGATCGACCTGGGTCTGCAGAAGCTGGGGCTTACCGACCCCCTGCCCAAGCAGCTTTGGAACTTCGGCAAGCAGCTCCTCTCCGGGGATCTGGGCACCTCCATCCGCTACCGGAAGGGGGTCTCCATCAACACTATTGTGGCGGAGAAGGCCCCCATCTCCCTTCAGTTAGGTCTTACCTCCCTTGCTATCGCTCTGGCCCTGGGCCTTCCCCTGGGTATTCTGATGAGTCGAAGCACCCGGACCAAATGGAAGATCGGGGATAAGCTGGGCACCGTGTTTATCGTCATTATTCAGGCAGTGCCCGCCGCGGCCTACCACATCCTCATCCAGTTCGCCGGCTCCCAGGGGGTCATCAACCTTCACTGGCTGGGTATCGACTGGTCCTTAAAGCTGCCCATGCTGTTTAAGGTGGGGGATTACCGGACCTATATCCTGCCCATCCTCTCCCTGGCCATCGGCAACATCGCATACTACGCCATGTGGCTTCGCCGGTACATGGTGGACGAGGCCAACAAGGACTATATCAAGCTGGCCCGGGCCAAAGGCGTCCCCGGGGGACAGATCTCCCGGCGGCACGTGTTCCGCAACGCCATGGTACCCCTCATCCAGTACATCCCCAACTCCATCCTGTTTACCCTTATGGGCTCCCTCTACGTGGAGAGCCTCTACTCCATCCCCGGCATGGGGGGCCTTCTGGTGGCGGTCATCAAGCGGCAGGATAATAATATGGTGCTGGCGTTGGTGGTCATCTACTCGGTGATCTCCATTCTGGGGCTACTGTTCGGCGATCTCCTGATGGCCCTCCTGGATCCCCGGATCACTCTGACCAGGAAGGAGGAGGCGAGATAATGGAACGTCATGTTTTCCAGTCCCACCGAGACAAGAGAACTGATGAGCTTGAGCGCAAGCTCTCCGGTCAATTGAAAAAAGATCTCTCCGCCCCTTCCCGGATGACCGAGGAGGAACTGTTCTCCTTCGCCCCCTTCAACCCCGACGCCTCAGAGCGGGGGGGCTACTCCAACTACTCCTACTGGCGGGCCACCCTCCGGGCCTTCTTCAAGAATAAGACGGCGGTCTTCTTTCTGCTGGTGCTGGTGTGCACCCTGGCCTTCACCTTCATCCAGCCCAACCTGCCCGGCCAGCGGGACCCCATCACCATCCACTATAATGAGGCCGGCCGCACCCTCGCCAACCTGGCCCCCGGAGAGCAGGGCTTTCTCTTCGGCACCAACAACCTGGGCCAGGACATCTGGGCCAGGATCTGGTCTGGGACCCGCACCAGCCTCTTCATCGGCTTTACCGTGGCTTGTGTGGAGGCCATTCTGGGCATCCTTATGGGAGTCCTCTGGGGTTATGTACGGCAGCTGGATTTCCTCTTTACCGAGCTTTACAACGTCTTTGACAATATCCCCCAGACCCTTCTGCTCATCCTCATCTCCTATGTGCTGAATCCGGGGATATCCACCATCATCTTCGCCCTGTGCCTCACAGGCTGGCTGGGCATGGCCCGGTTTATCCGCAACCAGATCATCATTATCCGGGACCGGGACTACAACCTGGCCTCCCGGTGCCTGGGTACTCCCACCCACCGGATCATTTTCAAGAACCTGCTGCCCTATCTTGTCAGCGTCATCACCATGCGGATGGCCCTGGCCATCCCCTCAGCCATCGGCAACGAGGTCTTCGTCACCTACATCGGCATCGGCCTGCCCATCGAGATCCCCTCTCTGGGCAACCTGATCCAGGCGGGCCGGGAGCTGATGACCATCCCCGCCCTGCGCTACCAGCTCTATTTCCCCGTGGCGGTGCTGGCGGTGATCACCATCTCCTTCTACATCATCGGCAACGCCTTTGCCGATGCCGCCGACCCCAAAAACCACGTCAATTAAGCGAAAAGTGAAAAAGTTCTGTTCCTGTTGCGGCAAAGGCCGCATATTGAAATAGCCCGGCTTTGCCGAGCGCCGCACCTTTTCACTTTTAACTCCTCCAAAGGAGGTCATGCCTTCATGTCCACACCAACCAATCAAGAACCGATCCTCTCCTTCCAGGACCTGGACATCCGCTTCACCCTCCGGGGCCAGGTGCTCAACGCCATCCGGGGGATCTCCCTGGACGTGTACCGGGGAGAGTCCCTGGCCATCGTGGGGGAGTCGGGCTCAGGCAAGAGCGTGTTCACCAAGTCCGCCATGGGCCTGCTGGACGCCAATGGCACCATCGCCGGGGGCCACATCTGGTACGGCGGCAAGGACCTGACCACCTTCACCCGGGAGAAGGAGTGGCTCACCATCCGGGGCAAGGAGATCGCCATGGTCATGCAGGACCCCATGACCTCCCTGAACCCTCTGAAGACCGTGGGGGACCAGATCCTGGAGGCTGTGCTCCTCCATCAGGACCTGAAGGGAGAGGCTGCCAAAGCCGCCGCCATGGAAGCCCTCTCCGCCGTGGGCATCGACGAGCCGGAGCGGCGGTACAAGCAGTATCCCCACGAGTTCTCCGGCGGGATGCGCCAGCGGGTGGTCATCGCCATCGCCGTGGCCTGCCGGCCCAAGATCCTGATCTGTGACGAGCCCACCACCGCCCTGGACGTGACCATCCAGGCCCAGATTTTGGACCTCATCAAAAATCTCCAGAAGAAACTGGACCTGACCACCATCTACATCACCCACGACCTGGGGGTAGTGGCCAACGTGGCTGACCGGATCGCCGTCATGTACGCCGGGGACATCGTGGAGGTGGGAAAGTGCGAGGAGGTCTTCTATGACCCCAAACACCCCTACACCTGGGCCTTACTCTCCTCCCTGCCCCAGCTGGGAGTAAAGGGCCAGGACCTCTACTCCATCCAGGGAACGCCCCCCAACCTCTTCTATGAGGTGAAGGGAGACGCCTTTGCCCCCCGGAATCCCCAGGCCCTGAACATCGACTATGTGGAGCGTCCTCCCTTCTTTGAGATAAGCCCCACCCACAAGGCCCGGACCTGGCTGCTGGACCCCAGGGCCCCCAAGGTGGAGCCCCCTGAGCACATCCGCCACCTGCGGCAGAAAGGGGGCTATCCCCATGGCTGAGAGAGAAAAGCTGCTGGAGGTCCGGGACCTGACCGTGACCTTCGGCTCCCGCCGCCACCCCTTCACCGCCGTGGACGGCGTTTCCTTTGATATCTATAAGGGGGAGACCTTCGGCCTGGTGGGAGAATCGGGCTCCGGCAAGACCACCATCGGCCGGGCCATCATCCGGGTCAATCCCGTGGCCGGGGGAACCATCGCCTACAATGGTCAGGTGATTTCCGGCAAGGTCAGCCACGAGGTAGACCGGCAGGTGATCGAAAATATCCAGATGATCTTCCAGGACCCCATGGCCTCCCTCAATGAGCGGGCCAAGGTGGACTATATCGTCTCCGAGGGCCTCTATAACCTCCACGGCCACCTCACCGAGGAAGAGCGCCAGGAGAAGGTGTCCCTGGCCCTCTCCGCCGTGGGTCTGCTGCCCGAGTTCGCCTCCCGCTTCCCCCATGAGTTCTCCGGGGGCCAGCGCCAGCGCATCGGCATCGCCCGGGCCCTCATCATGGACCCCCAGTTCATCATCGCCGACGAGCCTATCTCCGCCCTGGATGTGTCCATCCGGGCCCAGGTACTCAATCTCATGAGCAAGCTCCAGAAGGAGCGGGGCCTCACCTACCTCTTCATCGCCCACGATCTCAGCGTAGTCCGGTTCATTTCCGACCGGATCGGCGTCATCTACCGTGGTAAACTGATGGAGCTGGCCGGCAGTGAGCAGCTCTTTGCCCACCCCCTCCACCCCTATACCAGGGCCCTCCTCTCCGCCATTCCCATGCCCGACCCGGTGGGAGAGCGGGACAAAAAACTGCTGGTCTACGACCCCGCCGCCCACGGGTATACCGAGAACGATCCCCCCCAGTGGACGGAGATCGAGCCGGGACACTTCGTTCGGGCCAACCGGAGAGAACTGGACGAATACCGGAACACACTGACCCAATAAAGTTAAAAATAAAAAGTGAAAAAGCTAAGAACTTGGGTGTCCAGCAAAGCCGGACTCCTTTAAGTTGCCGCCTGCGGCGGCCACAAACAAAATCGCTTTTTCCTTTTTCACTTTTCCCTTTTCATTTCCCAGGGGGTATTATATTATGTTAACTCCAAATTCCCTTTACCCCGGCGCCAGGGTGGCCCTGCTCTGCGCCTCCTCCGCTGTTCCGAAGGAGCGTCTGGAGCCCTCCATCGCTGCCGTCAAGGCCCTGGGGCTGGACCCGGTGGTCTATCCGTCCTGCTATTATGTCAACCGCCACGGCTACTTCGCCGCCGACGACGCCCAGCGGGCCAAGGATCTGCAGGATTCCTTTGCCGACCCTGATATCAAGGGCGTTCTCTGCATCCGGGGGGGCTACGGGGCGGGGCGGCTTCTGCCCCTTATCAACTGGAAGGACGTGGCCCGGCACCCCAAGGTGTTCTGCGGCTACTCCGACGTCACCGCCCTCCACATCGTGCTCAATCAGGAGTGCCGCATGGTGACCTACCAGACCCCCATGCCCTCCACCGAGTACTATGAGCCCATCGACGACTTCACCATGACCTATCTCCGCCGGGCCCTCTTCGGCGCCCTCACCGGACCCCTGCCCATGGGGGAGAGCGTAGAGACTCTGGCCCCCGGCTGCGCCCGTGGGATCCTCTGCGGCGGCAACCTATCCCTGGTCCGGGACAGCCTGGGCACTCCCTGGGAGATCGACACAAGGGGCAAAATTTTGTTCCTGGAGGACATCGGGGAAAAGACCTACCGCATTGACGGTATGCTGACCCAGCTTCGCAACGCCGGAAAATTTGCCAATTGCGCCGGAGTGCTCTTTGGAGCCTGGACCGACTGCCCCCCAGAGGTCCCAGAGCGGACCCTGGAGATCCCCGAGATCATTGAGGAGGTGGTCCTCCCCGCCGGAAAGCCCGTCATGGCAGGCCTTGCCTGCGGCCACGTGCTGCCCACCATGTCCCTGCCGCTGGGAACCACAGTGGTCATGGATGCGGACAATAAAACCCTGGAGGCTTGCGTATGAAAGCCATCGTCAACTGTCCTATCTGTCCCCTGATGGCCCAGCCCTGCCACGACTGCGAAACGGCCGACGAGGCCCTTTTCGGCATGGTGCTGGAGGTGCTGGACCAGACCACCCCCGGTTACTGGAAGGTCCGCACCCATTACCGCTACGAGGGCTATGCCTGTGTGAACGGACTGGTCGTTGGGGACCAGAGCGCCCAGGAGTGGGCAGCCCTTCCCAAAAAGGTGATCCTCCACAAAAACACCTGTGACGTGATGGCCGCGCCCAAGGTCCAGTCCTGGCCCATCGTCACCCTCCCCATGGGGGCGGTGGTGGCGGTGACCC
>CANPNN010000061.1 GCA_947575475.1 uncultured Pseudoflavonifractor sp. | reverse complement strand
AGATACCGATACTTTTGGCGCTCACCAGCCTGCGGAGATCTGAAATCATGGCTTTGCGCTGGGAAAATGTTGACCTGAAGCGTCGGAGGATCTTGGTAAAAGGCGCTGCCGTCTTCGACAAAGACAATAAGCTGGTGCAGAAGCCAGAGAATAAAAATCAAAGCTCTACTCGGTATGTCCCCATTCTCATGGACGAGCTGTACGAAGCTCTGAAGGCCGCCAAGAAGTCCAACGGGTTGATTGTCACCTGTAACCCCAACACGATCTGGGCAAATACGGCCTGCGCCATTCCTTCGCTTCTTTGGCCTACCACCTCCAGGTGCCGGAGAAGTACACAATGGCCATTGGCGGGTGGAACGATGACCGGACCATGAAGAAGATCTACACCCACATTGCTCAGGGGGATGTGAAACGATATGAGGACGCCTTTTCTGACTTCTTCAAAAATGCTAATGAAAACGCTAATAAGAAAATCGGGTAGCTGGGGCCGTAAGGCTGAAAGGCGTTTTATAGGGGGTTCGAGTCCCACCTCGTGCACCAAGCGGTCTTGACCTTTCGGTCAAGACCGCTTTTGCTTGGAAAAAACTCCCCGGAAGTCACGCTTCCGGGGAGTTTTTATGTCAGTTTTTGGGGGCTTTATATCCAAACTGGAAGATAAAGAAGCCTGCCACCAGAAGGCCGCTGATGACCAGCATGGCCTGGGTGAAGTACCCGGCATCGGCGGCAACGCCCATGACCGCGGTGAAGGCCATGTTTCCGCCAAAGGAGCAGATCCCTGTGAGGGAGGAGGCGGTGGCGCTGAACTGGGGAAACTCCTGACAGGACAGGACGAACCGGCCGGTATACATGGCTCCGCCGATCACGCCGTAGAGGAAAGCTCCCACCAGCCAGGCCATGGGCTGCTGCACGATCAGCAGGATGGCCAGAAGGATCCCGGACAGCAGGGCGGCCCACTTGAGATAGACAGCGGAGCTGATCTTTTCGGAAATGGCCGCCAGCCCTACCCGGCTCAGGACCGAGCCTACGTAGTAGGCGGTCATGATGGTGGAGCAGAATCCCACCGTATATATGCTGTTATCCCGTCCGTCCAGGTAGGTGGACAGCCACATGGCCACGTAGGAATATCCGGCGAAGATGAAACTGGCCAGGCACAGCCAGCGCATGTTCCGGCTTTGGAGCATCTCCTTGTAGGGGATCTGGAGCTTCTCCTGCTTCTGCTGGTCCATGGCGTTTTTGGGGAACCCCATCACCTTCAGAATGACGATGGCCAGCACGGCGGCAATGGTCATCGCCCCGCCGCAGATCAGGTAGGCCAGGTTCCAGCCGCCCACCTCAAAGCAGATGGCGGCAAATTTGGGGGCGATCATGCTGGCCACGGCAAAGAGGGTATGCAGGATGGAGACATACCGGGCCCGGTGCTCCCCGTAGAGGTCGGAGATATAGGTGGCACAGAGGTTGTCCAGGACGCTGCCGATCAGTCCCAGCAGGAACCGGGAGCCCAGCAGGACGATGTAGGGAGGGGCGGAGCCGGTAAATAGGCCTACAAAGCCAAATAGCAGGGCCAGGATCAGCAGGGTCTTTCCCTTATTCATTCGGTCCAGCAAAAACAGGGCCAGCACCATGGCGGTGGTCCCGCCCAGCTCCAGGGAGATATTGATATAGGAGGCCTGGGTGATGCTGAGGGAATAATACTGGATCATACCGGGCAGCAGGGTGCCCAGCATGGTATAGGTGAGGGCATAACCGCTCATAAAAATAAAGGTGAAGATGGTGGCGGTCATGAGCCTCCGGTGCTGCAGGGCATGGTCTTTCATGAGATACCTTCTTTCTGTATGGCAGAAAAAGGCCAGGTGTGTGCCGTTGTTGTTCTGCATCACACCTGGCCGTTTTCACGGGAGAAAACTCAGTTCTCCGAATAGCTTCGCAGGGTGTCCAGAAGGACGCGTCCCATCTGGGAGGGGTCCATCTCCACCGCCACGTCCACATTGGGCTTCAGCGGCATGGTGAAGGGTTCGCTGATCCGTTCCCGGGCAATGTCCACCTGAGGCTCTGAGCCCTGGAAGGGCCGGGAGTCACACAGAGTCATGCCACGGGTAAATTTGCCCTCGGTCTCTATGTCCACATGCATCATAAGGCTCTTGGTAATAACCTTGTCGCTGCACAGCCACATGACGGCGCAGGCGTCACAGAAGGAGGCGCCCCCGTGGGCCATGCTGCGTTCACAATGCTGTGTCACCAGCCGGGCCGCGTCGTTGTCCAGGGTGCGCACCTCATCCAGGAAGGCCTGGTTCACATGCCATTGGCGGGTGACATTGAGCCCCACCATCTTGATGGGTATGCCGGACTCAAAGACGATCTTGGCAGCCTCCGGGTCCACATAGATGTTGAACTCCGCCGCCGGGGTGGCGTTGCCGCAGGTGGTGCTGCCGCCCATGCAGAGGATCTCCCGGATCCGCCCCGCCAGCCGTGGCTCCCGCAGGAGGGCCTGGGCGGCGTTGGTCATGGGGCCCAGGGTAATGAGGGTCACGTCGTCCTGGGTCATAAAGGTTTCAACGAGAAAGTCCACCGCGTGCTGTTTTTCCAGGGGCTTCTTAGGCTCGGGGACCTGCACGGAGCCCAGGCCAAATTCGCCGTGGGCGTAGGTGGCGGTCTCCAGAGGGACCAGCATGGGCTTGGCGTGACCGGCGTAGACGGGCACATCGGTGCGGTGGGCGACCTCGGTGACATAGCGGCTGTTGCGCTGGGTGTTCTCCAGAGCCACGTTGCCGCCCACCGTGGTGATGCCCAGCACGTCAAGGTGCTTGAGACACAGAAGAAGGGCGACGGAGTCATCCACGCCGGTGTCACAGTCGATAATGACTTTGCGTCTTTCCGCCATGGATCAGCCCTCTTTGCCGGCGGCCTGACCGGACTCCACCTTACGGCGCTTGCGGATGGCAAGCATTCCGGTGACGCCCAGGGCGATGATGGTGGCGGCGTAGGGGATCATCTCCAGGAACTCGATGGGGAAGGTGGTCTGGTTCTTCATGGTGATGGACAGGGACTGGAACAGACCGAAGAACAGGGCGGTGATGCCGGAGCCGATGGGCTCGCCGTTGGCCATGTTCTGGGCGGACAGGCCGATATAGCCCCGTCCGTTGGCCATGTTCTTCATAAAGAAGGTGACATAGCTCATGGACAGGAATGTGCCGGCCAGACCGGACATGATCCCGCAGATGGTGAAGGAGATGTAGCCCACCTTGGGCACGCTGATGCCCACGGATTCGGCGGCGTGGGGATTCTCGCCCACGGCGCGGATGCGCAAGCCCAGACGGGACTTCTTCAGCAGCAGCCACATGAGGAAGATGCTGAGGAAGGCCAGGTAGGTCAGCAGGCTTTGGCCGGAGAAGATGCGGCCCAGGACGGGGATGTCCTTGATAAGGGGGATGTCAATGTTGGGGATCTGATAGGAGCGGAAGGCGCTGCTGGTGGTGGACTTCTCTCCCGTCAGAACATACATGAGGAAGATAGTGCCGCCTGTGGCCGCCAGGTTGAAGGCGATACAGGTCAGGTACAGGTCTGCCTTACCGGTGATGCTGACGAAGGCGATGAGCAGGCCGGTGAGCAGGCCTACCAACACGCCGCCCAGCAGGCCCAGCCACATATTGCCCAGGTAGTGGGCGACGGTGACGGCGCCCAGGGCGGAGCAGAGCATCATACCTTCAATACCCATATTGAACATACCTGCCTGCCGGCAGATAAGGGCGGCCATAGCGGTGAAGATCAGGGGCGTAGCCATACGGATGGTATCGGCTAAAAATGCAACAATATCGATCGTCATAGTGTCGGTTACTCCTTTCCTCCGGAATTAGGCCGCAGTTTGGGACTGCTGCTTCTCGTTCCGGGCCTTCTCATCCTCTTTGGCGGCCTTGAAGATCATCTTGTTCTTGGTCTTGGCCATGAAGGTCTCGGCGGCGATGAGCAGGATGATGATGCCCTGGATGACGGTGATGAACTCGGGCGGGATATCGCCGGTGGAGTTGACCACGTCAGCGCCGATGCGGATGTACGCCAGGAACAAAGCGCCGATGGGCACCAGAGCGGGGTTCTTCCGGGCCAGCACAGCCACCAGCAGGCCGTCAAAGCCGTGCTGGGTGGTGGTGGTCCAGCGGAAACGGGTGTAGTTGCTCATGACCTCGGTGGCGCCGGCGATGCCCGCCACAGCGCCGCCGATGAGCTGGGCGCTGAAGGAGATGCTGACGGCGGAGAGGCCCACGGCGGTAGCGAACCGGGGGTTCTCGCCCACCAGGCGCATCTTCCAGCCGTAGCTGGTCTTATAGAACAGCAGCGACACCAGGATCACCACGATGACGGCGATGATGAGACCCGACTGGACCCGCAGGCCGCCGGGGAGCTTGGGCAGCTGGGCGCCGGCGGGAAGCTCGAAGGAAGCGATGTAGGTCAGGGAGGTATCGCGCATCTTATACTTGAGGATGTAGGTGGCGAAAAAGGCGAGAACGCTGTTGAGCATCAGGGAGACAACGACCACATTGGCGTTGAATTTCCGCTCCATGATGGCGGGGATGAAGGCCACCACAGCGCCGGTGAGGGCGCCCACAATGAGCAGCAGGGGGACCATCACCACGGCGGGCAGGTTCTGGGGCAGGTTGAGCGCCGCCAGGGAAATCATACACCCGGACAGCATAAAGATACCCTCAGGGACCAGGTTGAAGCGGTTGACGGCGTACATGAAGCACATGGCCACGCCGCAAATGGTAAAGGGCACGGCCAGGTTGATGATACTGCCGATGCGGCGGGCGGAGGAAAAGGGACCCAGGATGAACTGCTGTACGATGAACACAGGGTTTTCGCTGATGGCGAAGAGGATGATCAGGGCCAGAATATAGGCGATGGCCATACTGACCAGAATGCGGACCACTTCCATCGTACTTTCGATGCGTTGTGTTCTACTCATAGCAGTGCCTCCATTTCTTCCGCCGTCATCTCACGCACGCCCAGCATGTACTCGCCCAAGGTCTCCTCCGAGACCTCGTTGGCCTTGGGGAAGGCGGCGGTGATCTTGCCCTTCCGCATGACCAGCAGGCGGTCGGAGCACTCCAGCACCTCGTTGAGGTCAGCGGAGATCAGGAGGCAGGCCAGATTCTCCTCCCGGGCCTTGCGGACGATGGTCTTGCGGATCATCTCGGCGGTGCCCACGTCGATGCCCCGGGTGGGCTGGCAGGCCAGCAGGAAGTTGGCGCCGGAGGTGAACTCCCGGGCTACCACCACCTTTTGGATGTTGCCGCCGGAGAGCATACGCACTGCCTCGTCGGGGCTGTCGCAGGCGATCTCGAAATCCTTGATGTACTGGTCTACGATCGCGTTGATCTTTTTGGCGTCCATGAACAGGCCCTTCTTGAAGTCGGGCTTGGAGAACCGGTCGGCCATAATGTTCATCTTGATGGACATATTGCCGGCCACGCCCTCCACCATCCGGTCCTCGGCGATGTAGGCCATGCCCATGTCCCGGATCTCCCGGACGCTTTTGCCCTTAATAGTCTCGCCATTGAGGAGCACATCGCCGCTGGCAAACATGCCCAGGCCGCTGAGGACCTCAGCCAGCTCAGTCTGGCCGTTGCCCTCCACGCCCGCAATGCCTACCACCTCGCCGGCCCGAATGTCGAAGGACACGCCATCGATGACGTTCTTGCCGATGGCGTTGATTTTGACCAGATCCTTAATGGACACCACAGGGGCGCCCGGAACAGGATCCTCTTTTTCGATTTTAAGTACCACGTCCCGGCCCACCATCAGCTTGGAGAGGGATGCCTGGGTCAGGTCCTTGGTATCGTGGGAGCCCATGCACTTGCCGTGACGCAGTACGGTGACCCGGCTGCAAATGTGCATGACCTCCTCCAGCTTGTGGGAGATGAAGATGATGGACACGCCGTCATCCCGGAGGACAAAGAGCTGCTCGAAAAGCTCCTCCGTCTCCTGGGGGGTCAGAACGGCGGTGGGCTCGTCCATGATCAGGAGCTTAACGCCCTTGATGAGAGCCTTCAGGATCTCCACCTTCTGCATCTGGCCCACGCTCAGGTCCCGGACCTTTGCCCGGGCATCGATCTTGAAGTTGTACTTATCGGCGATGGCCTGGGTGTCGGCCACAGCCTTCTCGAAGTCATAAAGGCCGTTCTTGATGGGCTCCACGCCCAGAGTCACATTCTCAGCCACCGTCAGGGAGGGCAGCAGCATAAAGTGCTGGTGCACCATGCCCACGCCCTTGCTGATGGCGTCCAGGGGGTTGGCGATCTTTTCTTCCTTCCCGTTGATGAAAATTTGGCCCTCGTTAGGAAGCTCCATACCGAAGAGCATCTTCATCAGGGTGGTTTTGCCGGCACCATTTTCGCCCACCAGGCCGTGGATCTCGTTTTGCTGGATGACAAGGTCCACGCCCTTATTGGCGATAAAGCCGTTGGAGTAGATCTTTGTTATATTCTGCATTCGCAGTACTTCATTTGCCACGCAGAAGCCTCCCTCTTTCAGGAAGGGCCGGCAGCAGGAAACTGCCGGCCCTCTCCCTCTGTTTTACTTAACTCAGACGATCAATGCGATTTAGCGGGCAGCGGCCAGGTAATCCATGAAGGCGGCCTCGTCGGCGAAGTCAAAGTAGGACTGGATCTTCAGCTCACCGCTGGCGACCTTGCCGGAGACCTCGGCCATGGCGTTGCGCAGCTCCTCGGGAACGTTGGCCCTGAAGAACTCGTTGTCCACATAGCCCACGGCGCCCGCGGCCACACCCAGGTTCTGGTTCTTGCCCCAGACATCCTCGCCGGCCTCCACGTCATGGAAGAAGGTCACCAGGGAGTTGCCCACCTCTTTCAGCATGGAGGTGAGGATGACGTTGGCCTTCTCGGGGTTCTCGCCGTCAGTGTAAGCCTGCCACTGGTCAGAGTCCACGCCGATGGCCCAGGTGCCGGTCTCCATGCAGGCCTCGAACAGGCCGTCGCCGGAGCCGCCAGCCACCTGATAGAACACGTCAGCGTTGTTGTTGCGGTACTGGTCCAGGCACACGGTCTTCATGGCGGCGGGATCGCTCCAGGAGCCGCAGGCGGACTGGATGACCTTGCAGTCGGGATCGTAGTCCTTGGCGCCCTGGACAAAGCCGGCAACGAAGTCATACAGGCCGGGGCCGGGGACACCCAGGTTGACGGCGACAGTGCCGGTCTCGCTCATGCCGGCGGCCAGCATTCCCACCAGGTAGGAGCCCTCGTTCTGGGCGTAGTAGATGGAGCTGATGTTGGCGGGAAGGTCCTCAACTTCCAGGTCGAACACCACGAACTTCACGTCGGGGAATTCGGCGGCCAGAGGACGGAAGTGATCGATCATGCCGGAGGCGCCCACGATGTAGGTATAACCCTGATCGATCAGGTCACGGAAGATGTCGTCCCACTTGTCGGACTTGGAGTCGTCGCCGACCTCCGCGGTCTTCACGTCCCAGCCCTCTTCGCGCAGGACATTCATGCCTACCTCGCCGGAGTCGTTGAAAGACTTGTCGCCCAGGGCGCTGATGCAGTAAGCGAT